>CAZVNU010000027.1:7854-9658 GCA_964628335.1 uncultured Phycisphaeraceae bacterium | reverse complement strand
CCTCAACCCCGACGACGGCGACACCTACTACCTGCGCGCCGAAGTGGTCAAGGTGGGGCATGACACTTGCCTGGTGGCCGTGGGCGGCAAGGTCATGCCGCCGCTGAAAACCGAAAAAATCCGCCTCCCCCTTCAATGCGTCCCCACCTTCGGAGAACTCTAAGCCATGGCCAACCCCAAGCAACCGCGCAAGGGCGGGAAATTCACCCGCCGCACCGAAACCGCCGAAGCCGTCAAAAACACGGCTGGCACCGATGAAATCCCGCAAGCCGCCGATACGGCGACCGCGCCGGCCGAAACCGTCGGCACCTTCGATGCCGTAGCCGATGCGGCTACGGCCGCCGTGTCCAGGGTGGAGGCCAATCTTTCGGTGAAGGGCTTGCCCGCGCCCAAGGCCGAAGTAATTGATGGCGGCCCCCAGGGCGACGATGAAGCGGACGGCCCGCTGAACGATCCGGGCGCGGCCGGCGACGACCCGCCGCCGCCGGCGCAAGTGATGGGGGGGGAGGAAGTGGGGGAGATCATCATTGACGCGGCCGACGACATCGCCGGCGGCTGGCGGGAAAAGGCGCGCATGTCGCCGGCGGTCAAAAAGACCGCCAAGCGGGCCATGGGCGCGGCCCTGGCCAATGTCGGCTTTGGGGCCGGGCTGCTGCTGTGCGTGTGCGCCGCCATCTGGGGCTTCGCCATTTGGACGCTCTGGCGCAAGGAAGCGGCCGACAAGCCCGCCGGCCAAGCGCCCAAGCCCGAGCCGGTCAAGGTGGCGGCCGCCTTGCCGCGCCACGATGACCAAGGCGCAACTGCCGGCGCGGGTGCCGGTGCCGGCGCAGGGTGGGGGGGCATGTGATGGCGCGGGTCGATCCCCCCATGCACACGCTCATCATCGGCTCAACCGGCATGGGCAAAACGCTGTGCGCCAAGCGCATCTTGGCCGGCGTGGCCAAGTCGGGCGTGCCATGCCTGGCGTATGACCCGCAGGCCGGCGGCCGTGACGATCGCGGCCAGGCCATTCCGCTCACCCGCTACGGGGTGGACGGCTGGCCCAAGCGTTGCCTGGTGTCGTCCGATTTTCACCGCTTCAAGCGCGCCTTTTGGGCCAACACCGGGTGCGCCGTGGTGCTTGACGAATGCCTTGATCCGGCCGTGAAGGACGCGCGCGACGAAATCGAATTGATGCTGTGCCAGGGGCGGCACAAGGGGCACACCGTTTTCATGCTGTCGCAGACGCTGGCCTATCTGAATGTGACGGCGCGGCGCATGTGCAACGCCGCTTTCATCTTCCGCAACCAGGACGGCGAGAACCTGGCGCGGCACTTCCAGGACAAGCGGATCAAAGACCTCTCAACCCGCCTGAATGTGCGGGAATACCTGCATGTGGACGGCATGGGCCATTTGCGGCGCGGAAAAATTTCCGTTTAGGGGGGGGGCGAAATCGAACCGGTTTTCGGGGGGTGCATGGTAAAAGCATGATCGAACCCGGAGACGGCCGCGCCCGCTCTTCAACTTTTCAACCCTCCTTTTTGGATACCCCCATGTTCTCGAAGATCAAAGAAAACCTGCCCGTCATCGTCGTTTCCGTCATCCTGTCGGCCCTGCTGTTGCCCATCGTGATGCCGCTGACCGACCGCCTGAAAGCCATGATCGGCCTTGGCCCCAAGGCTTGATTTTTTCGCGTTCCCGACCCCAACCACCCAACCCTCCTTCCTGGATTTTCCCATGTACGAACCCGCTTTCATTGGCTCGCAACTTTCCGCCCTTGAAACCAAGGATGTGGAACTGTTTTACCCGCAACTGGGCACCCTGA
>CAZVNU010000027.1:0-7844 GCA_964628335.1 uncultured Phycisphaeraceae bacterium | reverse complement strand
CTTGAGCACCGCACCCCCTGCGACCTCGCCCAGCTCGACCCCGGCCAGCCCGAAACCAAGGAAATGCCGCGCAACTACCCGATTGCGGCCGTGAAACTGACCTTGAAGGGGTCCTTCACCGTCGCCGGCGGCACCGCCACCGTGGCCGCCGAAAAAGTGACCAGCCTGATTTCCAATGTGCGCCTGCATGCGGCCGGCGAAGACCGGGTGAACATGTCGCTGGCTGAACTGCTGCAAATGCAGGCGTTCCGCAACCGCCGCAAGCCCGCCTACAAAGGCCCCGCTTCCAGCGCCACCCTGGCGGCCGGCACCTACAACTTCCACCAATCCGTGACGATCCAGTTTGATGTGGGCGACTACTCCAGCCTGCTGGACACCTTCGCCTACGATGATCCGAAGTTCACCTTCCGCTACGGTGGCTCTCCTTCCGACAAGACCGGCGGCAACATCACCAAGGGCGCGGATTATGTGGTGGCCAACGGAGCGGCCACCGTGAACTTCAACGCCACCTTGGCGGTGCAGCCAATTTCCGTCGCAGGCTTTGCCGATGGATTCCGTGGTGGCCGTGAAGTGGCCGGCCGCCTGAAGTACCACGACCGTTTCTATGAGGCGACTTCCTTTGACCTCAAGCAAGGGCAGGATACCATCATTGAAATCCCCCAGGATCGTCTTTATGACGCCATCCTGCTGGACATCCGCGACGCCAGCGGCAACCCCAAGGCCGTGGCCGGCTTCATCCAGGACACCGAATACCGCCGCCTGGAAGCGCGCCCGTTCAAGTTGGATGTGAACGACGCCGAAGACTTCGCCGTGGAATTGAACACCGACGAATACACCGAGACCAGCGTGATCGTGCCGCCTTTCTTCCAGGCCGGGCACTCGGAAACCTTCCTGTCCACCCTGGGCCGCAAGCGCCCGGAGTTCGTGATCAAGACCCTCACCAACCCGACCGCCGGCGACCATGTGCGTATGCTCATGGGCTACTTCGTGGGCGGCCCCACCGGCGCCGGCCGCTTCCGCAAACTTCCAGGGGAGAAATAAGCCATGGCCCTCGACGCCGACACTTCAAACGGCTGGGAGGCATTGCTTCAAAACACACTCGGCACGGCCGCAACCACGGGGGCGCAAATCCTCCGGGACAAATACGCCTCGCCGGTGGGCCCGCAACCCTCTTACGCCGATGTTTACCCGTCTGTGACGCCCGTTGGCAGCCCCGGCGCAACGCCGATTGCCGCCCCGCAACCCATCACCAAGCGGGCATGGTTCATTCCTGCCGTGATCGGTGGCGTGGTGCTGCTGGCCGTGGGTGCCTTCTTCCTCTTCCGTGGATCCTCCAAACGCAAGCGCTGACCTATGGCCGCCCGCGATCTTTTAATCCGTCCGGCGGTTCCCGTTCCAGGGCATGCCCTGGAGCGCGGCCCGTATCCTTTTGGGAATGTGCCGGCCATCTCGGAATACTCCGCCTGGGTGCGCGCCACCTGGCCGGGGGATTGGCTTGACCTCATGGGCGGCCGCGCCTATGACGGATCTACGGCCTATTCCCTGAACCTGTACGCCTCACTGCTGGCCAAGCGCGCGTATGACCTGCGCGTCCACAAGAAGCCGGTGGAAGCCGTGGCCTATGACCCCGGATCATGGGCGGAGAATGACACGGATCGGCCGGTGCTGTCCACCGTGCCGGGCAAGGATGCCGACGGCAACGACTTCAAGGTATTGCCGCCCATCGCTGAAGCCCCGTCCATGTGGGCATTGCTGGCGCAAGATCCCGTTGGCATCACCCAGCAAGCCTTGGAAGAAACCTACGGGATCAAGGAAGGCAATGTCTTTGATTCCCTGCTGGCCTACCCGGCCGCCCTACTGAAAAAAATCTTCGGCCCTTTGCTGGTTCCCGCGCTGATCGTGGGGGGGCTGATCCTGATCTGGAAACTTCCCAACTTCTCGAAGAAAGGCGGCTAAAAATGTCGCAGGCAAGCGCCCAAATGGATGCGGGCTTTGGCAATCTGATAAGCGGCAATTCCGCCGCCACCGTTCCGCCCGTCGGCATGTCGTCGGGTGAATCCATCGCGCGCAATTGGATGCCTGTGATCCTTGTTGCCGCCCTGATGTTTGTTGTCTTCCTCTTGACCCGGAGAAAATGACCATGGGCGCAATTGATGCCAGCGTAGCCGAGAACACGAACCAAGCCCATGCCCTGTCCCTGACCAACGGCGCGCTTGGGCCGGTGAACCTTTCCAGCGGCATGCCGAACAATGCCGGATCCATCACTTCCTTTGCCCTGGAAATCGGGAAGTTGGTGGGGATCGGCCTGGCGGTGTTCCTGCTGTGGCGCCTGTTCACAAAATCAGGAAAACGGCGGTGAGGCCGAGAAGGAGAAGGATCACTTCCTCCTCCGAAAACCTGCGGTCTTTGATTTCATTCCTCATGATCGGCTCCTAAAATGGGACTATTTTCTGAATCAAGTAGTGCGACGGTGGCAACCACCACGCAATATAACACCTCGACCTCTGCCGACCAAAGCGGCAGCATGGGGAATTCTCAACTTGGCAATTACAGGTTGCAGGCTGGGCATGGCCTGAATTTTGCGCTACGGCAAACCGGCCTGACCGGAAACGATTTGATTACCGTTTTGGATGCCCAACACAAGGCCCAAGATTCCGCGCTTGGTTTTTCGGGCGGCTTGCTGGGTGAAACGCTTGGCTTGCTGGGCAAGGCGGCCGAAGCGGCCCAAGGGACGACCGCATCCTTGATTGGCTTGCAGCAGGCGCAGCAACGCGACACGGCCGGCCAAACGGCAACCCTCATTGAACGCTCCAAGGGCGTGATCATCGTCATTTCCATCCTGGCCGCCGGCGTTTTCGTGGCGGTGAAAATTTGGGGCAAAAGCAAATGAAAAAACGCGACATCCGACATCTTGACATCCCAACCGATGAAGCCAAAAACGGCTACGAAATCAATATGGCGGGGCATTACTTCCAGGTGGCCGACGCGCCGGCCGGCTTTATCCTGGAAGTGTCGCCCAATATCCGCTCCACCGAAAGGATGAAAATCCGCCGTGGCGGGGGGTGGAAAAACAGTGCTTACGAACGCCTGTTCATTTGGTTTCCGGCCACTGCCGGCGGCAATTTGCGCTTGATCTTTTGGGGTGAGACCGAAGAGGCCAACACCACGAATTTTGAATACTGGGAGGGGACGGCAGAAACATCTGTTCAGGTCGCCAACGCGGTAAACTCTCCGGTGAATGTGGTTCCCCGCAATCCATCCGGGACTTTCCTTGGTGGCCAGACCGGAGGCGGGGCTGTCCCGGTTTTTACGAGATATGACGGCCCTTATGCGGATGTCGCCACTGGCTCGGATATCCTGGTGCCGACCACGCAACGCACGGCGCCGGCTGTCATCCCCATTGCCCGCGACTTGAAAAGCCGCAATGGCTCTTGGCCGCGATTGAACCATGGGGCGCGCCGCCTGTCGCTGGCTGTTGAGCAACACCAAGCGCCGGAATACGCATTTTCTCTTGGATCCCAGGAAATCTATGTGGGCCCGCGCTTGATCGCGGCCGAGAATTCCACGGTGTATCCAGGCGACCAACGGGCTATTGCGATGCCCGGAACCGCCTTGAATTTCATGCATACCAACTCAACCGGATTTGAGGCGGTATTGGCCACCGTACCAGCGGGGAAAACCTGGCTGATTTACTGGCTAAGTGCGTTCGTGAGTTATTACAACGGGCAATTGCGAATTCTGGATGAAATGGGCAACGAAAAGCATAGGTGGCGTTTTTTGGGCATGCCCAATTCGCACCAAGTCAACCATGATTTGACGCGGCAACTCGGCGGATCTGTGCTTGAACTTAAAGCCGGCTGGACGATCCGAGGCAATTCGGTAGGCGGTGCTTATTCCATGGGATGCTGCGGATACGCCCGAGAAATGTAACGCTTAAACCCCCAACTCCAACCACAAACCATGCCAGAAACAACCATCGAAATCCCGCCTTCCGTCATCGTCGGCCTGGCCACCAGCAATCCGCTGTTTGCTGGCGCGTCGACAAATGACCTTTTGGCCTATCAAATCATCCTGTTATCCCGCCTTTACGCCGCCCATGTGGATATGGTGGAGGACATTGATTCTCCGGCTGTCATCGCCCGCATTTGCGCCCGCTTGGCCATCCAAACCGGGCGCGCCGTACCAGCGGACGCGGCGGGAATTGAGGAAGCATTTGTATCTGCCAGTGAAGAGGCGGATGCATGTGGGGCTTACGCTGCCGCCGTCCAAGCCAATGAAGCCGCCACCAAGGCGCAAAGCATCCAAGCCGCTGCCAACACCGTGCTGGCCGATGCAGCGCAAGCGGCCGCGCGCGCCGCCGCCGAACAGGCTGACATCATGGGTCTGCTGGCCGGCGACGCCGCACCCGCGGCATTCCACGCCCTGTTCACCGACAACATGGATCATGAAGCCGCCGTGGCTGCCGGCGTGGCCGCCGCATACGCGGCCAAAGAAGCCCGAGAATCGGCCGCCGTGGCCGCCCAGTCTGAAACCCCCGTGGAGACCCCCGATGAAGAATAAAATCCCCCTGTTCCTGTTTGCCGCCTTGGCCGCCCTTTGCCCCTTGACCGTCGCCCTTGCCGAAACGGCCGAAGAAGCGCAAGAAGTGGCCGACATCGCCGGCAAGGTGGCCGATGTGGCCGGCGGCGCGGCCGTGATCCCAGGTGCCGGCCCTTACGCCGTTCTGGTTGCCGCCATCGCCGGCTTTGTGGGATGGCTGTTTGGCAATCGCGCCAAGCGCAAGCGGGAAGAGGGCGGCAAATGATCCGGGAAGCATTGCACCGCGCCAAGCGGCACGCGGCCGCGCCCGTCCTGGGCGTGAGCGCCGTAGTGGGAATGGGCTTGAGCGCCTACCAGGTAGAGAGCGTCCGCGCCGATGTGCGTGCCACCGAAGCCCGTTTCATGGCCCGCCTTGACCGCTTGGAAGAGCGGTTATGGGATCGCAGCCTGGGCACCGCCGAAACCCAAAAACCCCGTTTTTCCCTGAAAAAATAAGGGTTGCGTTTCTTTCCTTCTTTCCCTATACTCCAACCCGATCTTTGACAAGTGGGCCGCCGCGGCGGGTTTTGTGGGTGTTTCGGGGGTTATGGCGTGGAAAACGCCGTAAGCCATACACCGCTTTTTATTTGACATCTTGAAGGTCCTATAATGTACCTTATGTATAATTATTGAATAAGATTCACAACGCCAATGATTGCATCTGTCCAAGCCCCAACCCCTTTTGTCTGCCACCTCCCTATGCCGGCAACTTTGCCCCACCAGCCCTTTTCGCGCTGGCTATTCCAAACTCCCGCGTTATGCTGGGTGCATGGCCATGGTTGAACTTACATTTCTTGGATCGGGAACTTCCGCCGGCGTTCCCATGATCGGCTGCCGCTGCGGCGTGTGCCGCTCGGAGGATTCGCGCGACAAGCGGCTGCGCCCCAGTGTCGTAGTGCGCTACCCCGACCCGCGCCTGGAGCGGGCCGAGGCGCCGATCATGCACACCTTTTTGATTGATACCTCGCCGGACTTGCGCCAGCAGGCTTTGCGCGAGCCGGAGGTTTTGGCGCGGCTTGACGGCGTGTTGTTCACCCATGCCCATGCCGACCATGTGTTTGGCTTGGATGAATTGCGCCGCTACAACACGGTGATGGAGCGGGCCATTGAAATTCGCGCCGAGCCACGGGTGCTCAATAATTTGCGCACGACCTTTCCGTACATTTTTGAAAGCCACAAGAACATCAACGAAGGTTATGTGGCGAGTTTGATTCCGTTGCCGGTTGACGTGGCAGAGCCGTTTGAAATGAACGGCGGCACTTGGACGCCCATCCGCCTGCTGCATGGCCGCCTGCCTATCGTGGGTTACCGGATTGATGTGGGCGGCAAATCCATGGCGTATTGCACCGATGTGTCGAGCATTCCGCCCGAGTCGTACCCGCTGCTGCAAAGCCTTGATTTGCTGGTGCTCGACGCCTTGCGTTACCGCCACCACCCCACACATTTCACGGTGAATCAAGCCTTGGAGGCTGTGGCGGCCTTACGCCCCAAGCAAACTCTTTTTACGCATTTCAACCATGACATCTCGCATGCGCAACTGGCCGGCGAGTTGCCAGATGGGGTGGCGCCGGCCTATGACGGATTGACGGTGGCGCTGTAGTTGGACCCTAAGGAGAAGCGGGAAGGAAAAAGTCCGCCCTCCTGCTTCTTTCCGCTTCTTTGTGATCCCAAAAATGGGGCAAAAAAAACCGCACTTGCGTGCGGCTCTTTTTGATTTGAGTCTGCGTTTGGGACTTAGTCCTTCTTGCCGAAATAATTGCCTGCGAACTTCTTCTGGAACTTCTCGACGCGGCCGGCGGCGTCGACGAACTTCTGCTTGCCGGTGAAGAAGGGATGGCTGGACGAAGAAATGTCGACCTTGACCAGGGGATATTCCTTGCCGTCGGTGTGGACCACGGTTTCCTTGCTGCGCATGGTCGAACCGGTGACGAAGAATTCGCCGGAGGAAACATCTTTGAAGAGGACTTGCTGGTAGCCGGGGTGGATGCCGTCGCGCATGGGGAATGCCTTGTGGGGAATGGGGCCTGGGGAGTGCAGGCCGATGTGAAAAAAGAAGGGGCGGGATTATAGCGCCCGAAGCCCTTGCCTGCAATTCGACTTCGGGTTACCCTTTCCGCCCCGCCCATTTTTATGTCATTGGCGCGCCCCACCTTTCCTTCAGACAATGAACGCATGAGCCAAACTTCCTCCAGCACGGTCCAATCAAACCTCCACGAGACCCGGTTTTTCCCGCCTGCCGCTGCATTTTCAGCCCAGGCGCATGTGAAAAGCAATGCTGAATACGAAGCCCTGCACGCCCGTTCCATCAACGAACCAGAAGCTTTTTGGGCTGAAAAAGCCGCTGAACAGTTCTGGTTCAAAAAGTGGGACAAGGTGCTGGAATGGAACAGCCCGGACGCCAAGTGGTTCGTCGGCGGCAAAACCAACCTGTGCCACAATGCGGTGGACCGTCAGGTGGAAGAAGGCCACGGCGACCAGGTCGCCCTGCTGTGGGAAGGCGAACCCATGCCCGACGGCAAGGCCGAAGTGCGCCGCCTGACCTACAAGGATTTGCAGCGCGAAACCGCCAAGGCGGCCAACATGCTCAAAGCCTTGGGCGTCAACAAAGGCGACATCGTCACCCTGTACATGCCGATGATTCCCGAGTTGGCCATCGCCCTTTTGGCCTGCGCCCGCATCGGCGCGCCCCACTCGGTGATTTTCGGCGGCTTCTCGGCCCAGGCCATCAGGGACCGCATCGAAGACTGCAAGAGCCAGGTCGTCATCACCGCCGACGGCGGCTGGCGGCGCGGCAAAATCGTACCGCTCAAGGAAAATGTGGACGAAGCCCTCAAAGCCGGCGAGGCGGCACGGCTGGTCAAGCATGTGGTGGTGGTCAACCGCTGCAACCTCAAGATCCACCACCCTGGCACCGGCCATCGCGACCTTTCGTGGGAAGACCAAATGGCCGCCGCCAGCGACCATTGCCCGTGCGCGCATTTGGACAGTGAAGACCTGGCCTTCGTGCTCTACACCTCCGGCTCCACCGGCAAGCCCAAGGGCATCATGCACAGCGTGGGCGGCTACATGGTGCACACGGCCATGACCGCCAAACTCACCTTTGATTTGAAGCCGGGCGATGTGTATTGGTGCACCGCCGACATCGGCTGGATCACCGGCCACTCCTACATGATCTACGGCGTGTTGCCCAACAAAGTCACCAGCATCATGTACGAAGGCGCGCCCGACGCCCCCAATCAGGATCGCTTCTGGGACCTCATCGCGCG
>CAZVNU010000026.1:0-13711 GCA_964628335.1 uncultured Phycisphaeraceae bacterium | reverse complement strand
CCCCGAAACCGGCCCGTGCCATCGCTTGGACGGCGCACCCGCAGCCCCGGCCACCACCCCATTCCCCATGCAAAACAAGATCATCATTGGTTCGACATTCGGACAGCTTGGGAACAGGTTGCTGCTGTTCTCCCGAATCATCGCTTTTGGGGCGGAACACCGTGTCCCCGTTTTGAACCCTGCGTTCTATGAGTATTCGCCCTATTTCGAGGGAAGTTCCATTGGCTGCATTTGCCAATACCCCCAACCGCGCTCCGGCGTCCGCAGTTATTTCATCCGGCGGAAAATCTCCAAGGCCGTGCTGTCTTTGTTGCGGCTATGCGGCCGGCAAAAAATCGGTCATTGGTTTTACGCGCGGATCTCCGACGATGCCAGGGCGGAAGACCGCTGCGTCGTCGCCTTGAACACGCCGGCCCACATCGAAATGATCACCCGGACAAAACGCACCGTCATCGACGGCTTCTATTACGAAAACGACCTTCTGCTTCACAAGCATGCCGACGCCATCCGGGCCTATTTCCGCCCCATCGCGCCGCACCGCCTGGCTTCGGAAGCCTTGCTGGCGCGCGTCAGGGAAAAGCACGACCATGTGATCGGCGTCCATATCCGCCACGGCGACTACAAGGACTGGCAGGGTGGCGCGTTTTTTCTGGAAACGGCGGACTACGCCGGATTCATGCGGGTCAAATGTGACGAACTTCGCAAACAGGGCAAATCACCCGCCTTCGTGGTCTGCTCCAACGAAGTGCAGGATGCCGCCGATTTTGGCGACCTCCCGGTCTTTTTCGCCACCGGCCAGTTCATCGAAGACTTGCACAGCCTGAGTCTGTGCGACGAGATCATGGCCGTGCCGAGCACTTTCAGCAGTTGGGCGTCTTTTTACGGGAACATCCCCCTGCAACAGCTGGCAAAAAATCCTGCGCAGCACCCCCAAGATATATGACCCCGTGCGCTCAATTCCAGGGAAACACCTCATCGAGCAACTGCCCGCGCCAGCGCTTGGTGTCGGCCTTTTCCTGCCCGCGCGCACCAAGTGAAAACTGCAACCGCCAGCCGAAGCGGCATAGGGCCGACCACGCGCAAGGCGCGCGGAACTCCGGATAGCGTTCGTCGAGAATCTGCTTTTCGCGCTCGTACAGCGCTTGGATTTTGCCCTGGGCATGCAACTGGGTTTTGGCCTGTGGCTGCAGGCGGCAGGCCGCCGTGTAGCGCGGCAAGCGCGCCACCTTGCGGGCGGCGCGGAACATGCGCAAAAACAAATCGGTGTCGAGCGACAGCCACAAACCGGTGTCGATGGGCCCGACCTTTTCCAGCAGCGAACGGCGGAAGAAGCAGCAAGGCTGGGCCGCCAACATGCCGGCGCGGGCTTGCGCCAGCGAGCCCACGCAGCGGCGCTTGCACTGCATGATGCGGCCGCCCTCATCCATCCAAATCGCCCAGCCGGCCACGAAGTCCACTTCCGGATCGGCGGCGAAAATCCGGCGCACCGCCTCCAGGGTGCCGGGCAGGTACACATCATCGGAATTCACCCAACCCAGGATGTCGCCAGAGCAGCGCGCGAAGCCTTTGTTGAGGGCATCGCCCTGGCCGGCGTCTTTTTCCGACACCCAGCCGGTCAATTGGGTTTCATATCGGCGCAGAATGTCCACCGATCCGTCGTCGCTGCCGCCATCGATGACAAAATATTCATGCATCTGATCGCGCTGGCGCAGCACCGATTGCAGCGTCGCTTCAAGGTACTGGGCCTGGCGGAACGAGGGCGTGACGATGGACAGGGTGGGCATCATGATCGTTCTCCAAGCACCAAACTCGGCAACTCCCGCAAAGGCAACGCGGTGATGCCCGGGGCCAAAGCATAACGCTCGCCACCCGGATAAACCACCCACAAATGCGCCAAGCCCAAATCCGCCTTGGCGATGTGCATGGAACGGCTTGCCGAAGGAGCGTCTGAACATTTGAATTCAAAACCGTATCGCTTGCCGCCACGAAACAACAGCAGATCCAATTCCGCGCCGCTTTGGGTGCCCCAGAAAAAGGCATCATGCTCGCCAAATTGGATGAGGATTTGTTCCAACGCAAAACCCTCCCAACTTGCGCCATAGCGGGGATGCCCCCGCAACGCGGCCATGTTTTCGACGCCCAACAAGTGATGCAGCAATCCACTGTCGCGCAAATAGACTTTGGGAGCCTTGACCTGGCGCTTGCCCAAATTTTCATGCCAAGGCTGCAGCACCCGCAGCATGAAAGTGCCCGCCAACAAATCGCGGTAATGGTTGGCGGCGCTGGGGCTGGCCGACAACGCCCGCCCCAGTTCGGCGGCATTCCACGACTGACCGTGATAGTGGGCCATCATCAGCCAAAAACGCTCCAATGTCGCGGCGGGCACCCGGACGCCAAGCGAGGGGATGTCCCGCTCCAAAAAAGTCTGGCGAAAGCCCTGCATCCAACGCCACGCGGCGGCGTCCGTTTCCGCCAAAAAAGAACGCGGAAAACCACCGCGCAACCACAAATGATTTTGCGCCGCCACCCCGACTTCGCCCATGCCCAATCCATGCACCGGCACAAACAACACCCGCCCGGCCAAGGATTCCGACACCCCTTGCACCAAGTGCGGCGAGGCGCTGCCAAGCAGCAAAAATGAGGCACGCCGTCTGGGGTCATCGCAAAACGGACGCAACACTTCAAAGAGTTGGGGCAGGCGTTGCACTTCATCAATCACCACCAGCCCTTGGCAATCGGCCAAGGTTTGTTCCGGCGTTTGCTCCAAGGGAGCCCGACCGGTGGGCCGCTCCAAGTCAAACACCGTCACCGGCTGCCCGCATTGCTCGGCCACCTGCCGGGCCAAAGTCGTTTTGCCCACTTGCCGCGCACCAAGCAAAGCCACCACCGGCGACTCTTGAAGTCGGGTTTGAATCCCCTGCAACAGGTGTGAACGACTCAATAATCCTTGCATATCGCTGGATTGTACAGCGATATACAAGGATTATCAACTTTAGAGGCCCCTTTTCAGGTTTCCGGCGCTTCCAGCGCCCAGTAGTCCATCCCCACGAAACAGTCCGGCGGCGTGATCCCCTGCATGTGGCGCCACTGCATGCGCCAGCCGGCCAAAAATTTGCGCTTGAGGGTTTCGGCATCTTCCGCCTCGCCACCCTTGACCGCATTTTGGGCGATGTCCTGCACCCGGTTCACATCTTGCGCCGCGCAGCAACTTGGACTGTTGAACAGACCCAGCCGCACCGGGTCGAGCAATTGCACGCCGTCGCCGGGGGCCAACGGCACACCGCGCGCGTTTTGCCACAGGCGCTTGAGCAGACCGGTGCGCTTCTTGCGCAGCATGCGCATGCCCATCGCCTCGAAATCATTGGGACCGCGGTAGCGCACGCCAAGCCCCTCCACCACGCCAAACATCCGCTGGACCAGGCCGGCGCGGTAGACCGAACCCATCACCTCGAAGGGATAGGCGAAAAAACCGCGGTGCACCTTGGCTTCCGCCTTGCTCCGGTCGGCGCCGTTGGCGTCCCAAGTCACCACTGCGCCCGGCGGCGTCCCCGGCGGCACCAACTTGGCGCCGCGAAAGTCGGAGTTGCCGCCGTACCGCAGGGTCAGCCCCGCGCACTCGGGGTGCTGGCGCAAATAAGCCTCGATCCGATCGGGGTCGAAGGGATTGAAATACACCACATCATCGCAGCCGAACAGCACCGGCTCGTCGGCGGGCAAGGCGAATATCACCCGCGCCAAGGTGGCATGGAAGCCGCCGTCGGCGCGCGCCGCTTCGGGCGTCCAATCCATCCGCGGGTACTGCGTGAGCAGCGGCCCGTAAGCCGGATCGTCCACATACACCACCGTCACCGCCGTTTGCGGCAGGCCGGAACAATGCAACAGCGAGGCCAGATAACCTTCCAGTTGCAGGGGACGATCCTTGGAAAAAACAATCACGCGCATGGGCGGAAGAATACCAAGGCCAACGCTGGAAAGAACCCCGACCGTCAGGGAGGGGACGCTGGCGCGCCATTTCAACGGCTATCCGTCCCCTCCCTGACGGTCGGGGTTCTTTCCTTCTCATGGCCTATGATTCCGGCCATGCACATCCTTTGGCATACCCTGGCCGTGGGCCCCAAGGCCAATTACCACCTTGAAGCACAGGTGCTGTTCCTTTCGATCCTGGCCCATTGCCGGCCGGGCGACCGCATCCGCGTCGGCACCGACCAATGCGCGCTCTACCGCTGGATGGAACCGCTGGGGTTGGAAATTGAAGAAGTCTCTTCCACCCGCATCCAACAATGGATTGACGGCCGCCCCGCCGGCACCGCCCCGTTTTTCTTCCGCGCCAAACTGGCGCGCTGCGCGGAATTGGCCAACGCGGAGCCGGATTTCGCCTGCGCCTGGATTGACACCGACTGCATCGCCAAAGCCGATTTGTCCCCGATCAACGCCTGCTTGGCCGCCGGCTCCAGCGTGATGCACTGCGCCGAGGATTTTTACCAGGCCGGCAACAGCAAGCGCGAGCGGGCCTATTGGAAATTCCTCTCCAGCCACACCTTCGCCGGCGTCCGGGCCAGGCCCGACAGCCGCCAGTGGAATTCCGGGGTGGTCATCGCCCCGGCCGGCCAAGGCGCCAAACTGAGCCAAGCCCTCGATGCCTTGGATGACATGATGCGCATCCGGCCGGCCGACCACATCATGGAGCAGGTGGCAGCCAGCCTGGTGCTGGAACAAACCGGGCCATTGGCCGGTTGCCAGCAGCAGATCCTGCACTACTGGGCCAACCGCGACAAATGGGCCGAATTCCAACTGCAGGTGATGCTCAAATTGCTGGCCACCGGCGGCGACACCGCCAAAGCCCTGCAATTGTGGAAGGATTGGCCAACCACGGAATTCCCCGCCGAACGGCGCCCGCGCCTGTCGCGCAAAGAGCGCTGGAAGCGGAAAATCCGCAAGCAGTTGGGGTTGTTGGCGCCGTCGGAAAAGTAGACGCGCCGGCTCGGCGCGTTCACCGTAAACCCGGGACAAACGGCGCGCGTCCCCCATGGAACGCGCGCCGTTTTCAATTTCATCTTCTTCCCACGCGGCGAGCCGCCGCGTCTACTTTTAGAACCCGGCCACCGACCGACCCAGCCATTTCAATCCCCGCACCGGCGCGCCCAGCCAAGTTTTGACTTGGGAGGCGGCCACCGCCCACGGCCAGCAAGCCGGCGAGCAGGGCTTGCCCACCCGCGAGTCTTCCGCCGCGCCCACCACTTCGGCCACTTCGCGCTGCAAAATTTCTGAAAAGCAGGCTTCTTGCGCGGCGATGCCCGGTGAGACGGCGGTCACCACGCCCAAGCCATTGAGGCATTGTCCATACCAGGTGTCCACCGCCACATGGCGGGCCAGCCATGACCAGACTTGAATGTCTTGCTGCGGCAGGCGGGCCAGCAACTTGTCGCGCACCGGGGCATCGACGATGTAGGCATGGGCGGCCAGGCAGCCGCCGATTTGATACAGGCTGTGTGCGCCGTCAAGCGGTGCGACCTGGCGCACCGGGCCGCGCGACTCCCGTTGGCCCAAAAAACACACGCCGGGGGCGCGTTGGGTATCGGTTAAAAAAACGGCCAAAGCTTGGCCCAAAGCGCCGTTCAAATCCTGGGTGAAACGGGCGTCGTCCTCCAGCACCAACACCCGCTGCCATTGGTTGTGCGCTGCCAAACGCAGCGCATTGCGGTGCGACAAGGCGCAGCCGCCGCGCCCGCCCCAGGTGGTGGGGCGCTTGGTGCGGCCAAACAAACGGCCCTGCCCGTAACCGGGCAATGCCACCCCGCGCACGGCCGACAAGCGGTGCAACTTGGCGGCCGGCACCATGGGGGCCAAATGGCTTTGAATCTGTGCAAAGCGGTCGGCGCGGTGATCCAGATTGATGACCACCACGGCGTCGATGGCATCCCAAAATGTCGGTGATTGCGGCATGCGGGGCATGATAGGCGCAACCCATCGGCTAACATCCCCGCCCGTGGCCGCCCTCTCCTTGTTCCAGGATTGTTCATGTTCCCCCTGCAACCCGCGCCTCCGCTGATCGACCGGCCCATCCGGGTGGAAATGACCGATTTCTGGCATGCCCCCACCCGCGAGGCGCAGGAAAACAACGCATTTTTGGCCTACCTGCGGGCGCGCTTCAATCTGGTGCTGTCGGACCAGCCGGAAATCCTGCTGTACTCGCGCATGAAAGGCAGCAAGTTCCAGCGCGCCCATGACTGCCCCAAGGTGTTCTACTCCGGCGAATGCGACCGCGCGCGGCCCGGCCAAGCTGACCTGTGCCTGACTTTTGACCCCGACGGCGGCAATAACATCCGCTTGCCGTTTTGGCGGCTGCGCCCGCAAGCGCTGGCGCAACTGTTCACGCCTTGGGAGGTGGATGCAGAAATCGCTGGCAAGACCGATTTCTGCAACTTCGTCTATTCCAACCGCAAAGCCCAAAACCGCATTGAATTTTTCCACCGCCTGCGCCATTACAAAAAAGTGAATTCCGCCGGCGGCGTGGAGAACAACATGGGCGGCCGTCTGGGCGGCGGACCCGAAGAAAAGATGGCTTTTCTGCGCCGCCACAAATTCACCATCGCTTTTGAAAACCAATCCTGCCCCGGCTACACCACCGAGAAAATGACCGAGGCCTTGGCTGCCCGCACGGTGCCGATCTACTGGGGCGACCCGCTGGCGGCGCGGGATTTCAACCCCAAGGCTTTCATCAATGCCCATGACTTTGATTCGCTCGATGCGCTGGTCGCCCATGTGCGCGAAGTGGACCAAGACCCCGCGCTTTACCGCGCCCACCTGAACGCGGTCGCCACCGAGCCGATCAACGGCGGCCTAGACGCCATCGCCGCTTTGGACAACCGGGTGTTCGCCGCCTTCAAGCATTTGGTGGAACACCCGCCGGCGCCGCGCGCCTCGCAGCGCTGGCCAAACCGCCTGCGACGGGCACTGTGGAATCTCACCCATTCACGCGCGTAAGCGCTTTGTACAACGCCAGGGTGCGCGCATGGGTTTGCACCAAGGGGAACTGGTCCCCCGCCGCCGGCGACGCCAATTGATGACGGGCCATGGTCGCCAGTTTTTCAGCCAACGCCCGCGCCCGCGCCTCGGGGGTGCCGGCGAAAGGAACGCGGCCTTGCGGATAAACGGCACCCAACACTTCGCCCACGCCGCCATGGTCATAGCCGGCCACCGGCACGCCAAGGCGGATGGCCTCGAGCACCGACAAGCCGAAGGTTTCCGGCTTGGTGGAACAGGACACCACCGCGCTGGAAATAGCCAACACTTCACGAATATCGCTGCGGTGGCCGGTGAAGGTCACCCGGTCAGCCAAGCCTTTTGCGGCCACGGCAGCGCGCACCTCTGCCGCATAACCGGCGCGGCGCGGATCCTCGCCGCCGACCAGCAGCAGATGCGCGTCCACGCCTTCAAGGCGCAATTGCGCCAAGGCCGCCAAAGCTTCCAAATGCCCCTTGAGCCGCGTCAGCCGACCGGCCAAGGTGAACACGAAGCGCCCGGCCAACTCCGGAAATTGCGCCTGCCACGCCTCCAGCCAGGCCTGATCCGGCTTGAAGCCGAAAGGAAAGGCCGCCGGATCCACCCCGCGCTCGATCACTTCGACCTTGGACAAATCCGCCTTGGGATAATGCGTTGCGACAAAGGCCCGCACGGTGTCGGACACCGCAATGGTTTTTTCCGAGCGCAACATGACGGCACTGAACCAGCCCGGCGTATTGAGCCCGTGCATGGTGGTGACGAAACGCGGGCGTGGCACGGGCGCCTCGCCCGTGGGGCTGTGGGTGTTGCATGCACACGGGCGGGGCGCCCGTGCCACTTTCATGCCGCGCCAGGCGAGAAAGCCCAGCCAAGCCGGCACCCGCGAATGCGCATGCAGGATGTCCGCGTTGCGCTCGCGCAAAAGCGCCCGCAAGCGTGGAATCAGCAGCAGGGTGGCGGGCGATTTTTTACCCACTGGCCAGGTGATGTGTTCACCGCCGTCGGCTTCGATCTTTTCAACCAACCGCCCGCCGCCGGACACCACGATGCTCTTGTGCCCCGCCCGCACCAACGCGGCGGACAAACCCACCACATCGGTCTCCACGCCGCCGCCATCCAAAGCGGGCACCAAATGGACGATGGTCAGGGCGGAAGCACGCAAATAATCCACCATCACATCGGTGTCAAGCAGCAGCATGGTCAATACCGGTCTTCAGAAAGGCGCATGGCATGAAAATCGGGAATATCCCCGCGATCCTTCCACATGCCGCAGGCCGAGCGCAACAATGCCAAACGATTCTCTTTTTCCTGGGCGACTTTGGCCACATAGGCCTCCAACGCATCGCGGATGACCTCCGCGCGGGTATGGCCGGTTTCCCGCTCCAGCCGGGCGAGGCTGGCGCGCTGTTTTTCGGTCAAAGGAATCATGGTGCGGGTCATGGCCGCATTATAGGGCGTTGATGCCGCAGGCTCATTTCTTCGCGCCCTCCCACAATTTGGCTTCTTTCATGAAGGCGTAAAACCCATTGATCACGCTGGCGACGAACCCGCGCCAGCCATTGAGGAAAAACCGGCGCAGGAAATAATCCTTGGCGAAGGCGAACGGCATGGCCAAAACCAGGCGCACCACGCTGGGGCGTTTGTGGCGCTTTGATTTTTCATTGGCTTTTTGGCTGGAATAATCGTTGTTTTTGGCCACTTTTTGCGCGATGCTGGTTTCACCGTAATGCCGCAGGCCGCCCTTGGCGCGCAGCACTTTGCCGTCGATCACCGCGCCGCTGGCATGCACCTTGGCCGAGCCGTAGGAGGCTTTGTCACGCCGGTAGAAACGCGGTTTGGCATGGCGCCAGGCCAAGGGGTGCGGCGGCTGGTTCAAAAACACATCCTCAAAGGGAATCTCCAGGCCCGCACAGCCGGCAAACCGCCCGCCGCCGGCGATGCACTCGGCCAGCTCGGCGCGCAAGGCATCGGTCAGCACTTCGTCGGCATCCATGTTGAGCACCCAGTCGGTGGTCATTTTTTGCAGCGCCGCGCCGCGCTGGCCGGCATCGCCAAGCCATTCCTGATGTGACACCTGGTCGGTGTATCGGCCGGCGATGGCCAAGGTGGCGTCGGTCGAGCCGGAATCCACCACCACGATTTGCGCGAAGTCCTTGACGCTTTCCAGGGCGCGGGCGAGGTTTTTCGCCTCGTTTTTGCAAATGATGAAAACGCCGGCGGGGAACGGGCTGGGCATGCGGCGGATGATAGGCAAAAAACCGTGAGGCAAGGGCTTGCGGCTATACTCCGCCGCCCATGAAATCGAGGAAAAAAACCGACAACCACCGCCGCTTCGCGCGCCTGTTTCTCTGGGTGATGGCGGTGGCGTTGCTGTTGATTGCAGGGCTGAATTACGGCATCGACCCGCTGCGCTGCCTGCGCCCGCGCGACCATGACGGGCTGGACCCCTTCCGCCCCACCGCCTGCGCGCGCGGGCGCAAAGCCCATCTGGCCGGCAGCGGCGACCAGCAGGTGGCGTTGGTGGGCGCCTCGCGCACCGATCTTGGCTTTGACCCGCGCAGCCCGGCCCTGGGCGGTCGCCAAGCCTGCGATTTGGGCATGCCGATGGCCGATGCCTCGGAAATTCTGGCCGCCGGCAAATGGGTTTTGGCGCGCAATCCGCATTTGGAATGGCTGATTCTGGAACTTGACCCCGCCTATTTCGCCGCCGGCTACCCCAACACCAGCGCCCGCCGCTTCACCCCGTGGCTAAGTCCCCTGTCCCCGACGGAACAGCATGGCAGTTTGTTTTTGGGCGGCGACCAGACGGTGCTTTCCATCAAAACCCTGTCCAAATGGCTGCGCGATGAACGCACAGGCCTCGTGTGGGACGACCGGGGCATGGGGCACCTGACCAATGTCGGTCCCTATGGCCGCATCGAACCCACCTCCGCCTGGGCGGTGCCCTCGGCCGGCGTGGAATTCGACGGCAAGCCCAGCCCCGGCGGCTGGTGGCCGATGGATTTTGCCGACATGCAGCAATTGCAGGATTTGGGCAAAACCTGCCGACAGCGCGGCGTGCGCTTGACGGTGCTGCTGCCGCCCTGCCACCCGGCCCGCCTGTGGCGCTTCCAGCAATTGGGCTACTGGCCGCTGCTGGACCATTACAAAACGCTGTTGACCGAGCAAGCCAACGGCCTGTTCGAGGTGCGCGACTGCATGGTGTGCAGTCCGGAAACCGCTGAAACGCCGGTTCCCGGCAAAGGCCTGACCCTTTACTACGAAGCCGTCCACTTCCGCCCCGAACTCGGCGGCATGGCCTTGGCCGCCATCGCCGACAAGGCGCCTGCACCCGGCCAATTCGGCCATGCCATCACCCCGGCCAGCCTCCAGGAACACCTGGCCAACGCCCGCCAACGCCTGGAGGCCTACCTGCTGGCCCACCCCCAGGCCGATGGCATGCTGCCGCCGGATTCCGATCCCATTGTGACCTATTGAGCCCCTTTTTTCCTTGCCTGTATTCCCATGGTCTTTTCTTCTTATTCTTTTTTGTTCCTCTTTCTGCCCGCCACCTTGCTGGCGGTGTGGGCGGGGCGCAAAGTGGGCGGCTTGCGCGGCGCATGCGGCGCGCTGCTGCTGGCCTCGTTCGTCTACTACGGATTCTCAGGCACCGAAGGCGCCAGCGCGGCCGAATGCCTGCTGATGATCTCGCTGTCGATCGTGGCCAACTTCCTGATCGGCCGTTTCCTGACCGACGGGGCCCCGGCCGGCCAACGCGGCGGGGCTTACCTTGGCGGCATCGGCCTGCTGCTGTTGGCGGCGGGCCTGACGCTCCCGGCTGAATGGATGCCCCGCATCGGCGTCTCCGCCCTGCTGTTGCAGGTGGCCGGCGGCGCGCTGCTGGCGCTGGCCGGCGGCCTGGCCGGTTTGTCGCTGCTGACCCAAAATGCCGGCACCCGCAAAGCCGGACTGGTGCTGGGGCTGGCGGGCAACCTTGGCATGCTGGGCTATTACAAATACGCGGGCTTCCTGACCGACAACATCAATGAACTCTTTGGAGCCGGACTGCCGGTGCCGCAGATCGTGCTGCTCACCGGCATTTCGTTCTACACCTTCCAGAAAATCGCCTACCTGGTGGATTCGTACCAAGGCAAGACCCACGACCACGGCTTTTTCGAGTGGGCTTTGTTCGTGCTGTTCTTCCCGCAACTGATCGCCGGCCCCATCGTCCACCACGGCGAACTGCTGCCGCAGTGGAGCAATGAAAAGTCGCTGCGCTTCCAATCCCGGCATGTGTTCGTGGGCATCGCCTTCCTGGTGATGGGCCTGTTCAAAAAAATCGCCCTGGCCGACACCCTCTCGCCGATCGCCAACGCCACCTTCGGCGCGGTGGACAAGGGGCAGATGGTCAGCGCCGCCGACGCCTGGATCGGGGTGATGGCCTACACCCTGCAGTTGTATTTCGACTTCTCCGGCTACAGCGACATGGCCCTGGGCCTGGCCCGCCTGGTCGGCATCCGCATGCCGGAGAACTTCGCCTCGCCCTACAAGGCGGTGAGCATCGTGGATTTCTGGCGCCGCTGGCACATGACCCTGTCGCGCTTTTTGCGCGATTATGTCTACATCGGCCTTGGCGGCAACCGCCATGGCAAGTTGCGCCGCTACATCAACCTGTTCCTCACCATGCTGCTGGGCGGCCTATGGCACGGCGCGAGCTGGAACTTCGTCATCTGGGGCGCGCTGCACGGGGCGTACCTGTGCGTGAACCATGCCTGGAGCGGTTTCAAGACCAAACTTGGCCTGCCGCAAACAACCGGCCCGCTTGGCACCGTTGCCGCCAGAGCCCTGACCTTTGTGGCGGTGGCGGGCGCCTGGGTGTTCTTCAAGGCCGAAACCACCCGCGGCGCCCTGGCCATCTTCAAGGCCTTGGGCGGGGCCGGCGGTTGGGTGGGCACCCTGGCCAAGGAAGCCCGCGCCGATCTGATCAGCCACGGCCTGCTGGTGGCCGGCCTGCTGCTGTTCGTCTTCGTGCTGCCCAACTCGCAGCAAACCCTGCGCCGCCACCGCCCCACGCTGGGCGGCCGGCCCGAGGCCCCGCAGAACCGCCTGCTGGCCCGGCTCACCTGGCGGCCCGAGCCGCTGCACGCCGTGTTGCTGGCCTGCGGCTTCATCGCCGTGGTGCTGCTGCTGAGCCGCGCCAGCGAATTCATCTATTACCGTTTCTAGAAAACGCGCTCCCATCCGCTTTTGCCCATGCGCCCCACCCGCCGCTCGACCCGCACCTTTTCGCTTCTGGCGCTGACTTTCACGGTCGGCGTGCTGGGGTCGGTTGCCACGCTCAATGTGCTGGCCGACCCGTTCAAAGTGTGGCGGCCCGATTCCACCGAGCACTGGGACATTTACAAAGGCATGACCCTGACCCGCATCGTGCGCGCCGAACAGGCCCGCCGCGGCCATTGGCAAGCCGCCCTGGTCGGCTCCTCGCGCACGGAAATCGGCTTTGATCCGGCCCATCCGGCGCTGCAAGGGCACACGGCGGTGAATCTCGGCCTGATCGGCAGCCGCCGCAAGGAAATCGTTGAAATGGCCCGCTACACCCTGACCCACAATCCGGGGCTGAAAATCCTGATGGTGGAATTGGACCCCACCGGCTGGTGGGACAAGCAAGACCCCGGCGCCTTGGAGGAATACCGCCAGTCGCGCCTCAACCCCGACCTCAAACTGTGGGATTACCGCCTGTCCAACCTGCTGGGGGGCTCCACCACCGAGCGGGCGGTGCAGACCTTGGGCAATGTACTCAAGCGCAAGAACAAAAACCCATTCACGCCGCTGGGCCTGCGGGTGGATGACAGCATGTACACCCGGCATACGGCGGCGCAGCGCTTTCATCTTGCCGATTATCCGATGGCTTGCCCGCCGCAACGGCCTTGGGAACGGGTGTTTGATCCCGCCGGCATGGATGAAGTCGCGGCCTTGTCCGCCTTGGCGCAACAACGCGGCGTACGGCTGGTATGGGCGATCCCGCCAAGCCATGCCCTGCGCTTGGTGGCCGACCTGAAAAATGGCGGCCTGCGCGCCGTCCAGGATTACAAACGCGCCATGGTGCGGATGGCCGCCAAGGTCAACGCGTCCGGGCAAACGCCGGCGGTGGAAGTGTGGGACTTCCTGACCTTGGATGAACCCAACCGCGAAACCGTTCCCACCGACACCCGCGAAACCCGGTGGCATTGGGAAGCCGGCCATTTCAAAAAAGAACTGGGTGACTTGGTGTTGGATGCCGTGTTTGGCCACGCCCCTGAGCCTCAATTTGGCACACGCCTGACGGCGGACAATGTGGAAGCCCATCTGGCAGGACAACGCGCCGCCTTGGCCGACTACATCCGCGCGCACCCGGAACTGGCCCCGGCCGCCTTGGCGGACTGGGCCGCACCGGCTTCAAAACAATGAACGCTCCAGCAGCCGGTCGCGGCGCATCGCGGCCTTGAACTTGTGCTCGTCGGACAGGCGCAGCATGGCCTCCATCGCGGATTTGCGCTCGTCAATGCCGGACATGGGGACTCCTGGTGAAAATGAAGAAGACTGCGCCCCAAGGGGGAACGCGATTGTTCTAGGGTTGCCGCCCGCCCAAACGAAATGAATTGCGCGGCAAATCAGGACTGGCGGGTCACGCGCGTGATCCCTTTGAAAAGGAACCCCGACCGTCAGCCCTGGTGGGAGGGCGGTCGTCAGT
>CAZVNU010000025.1:7337-13844 GCA_964628335.1 uncultured Phycisphaeraceae bacterium | reverse complement strand
CTCCCTGACGGTCGGGGTTCCTTTTCAAAGGGATGACGCGCGTGACCCGCCAGCCTTGCAAGTTGCGCCCGAGCATTGACTTGCCTTGGCGGCGGACGCTACAATCCCGAACCTCGACTCATCCTGATTCACCCGTTTCCATCCCCATTCACGCCGCTTTCGCACCTGGTTCTCACCAAAAATCGCTAAATAGGCCGCCTCCCGGCGCCTGTTTAAGGTCGGCCTGTTGAGTTGATTGGTGCGGCAAATGACTACAATCAGCCCCTCATTACGGGCCCGGACTTCCCCGGCTCTCTCCAAGGTTTCGCCATGCAACACGATCCATCCCCAAAATCCGCTTCCCCTTCCGCCCTCGCTCCGGAGGTTCACCCCTCCTTTTCGTGGCGCCGGCTCAAGGAAAAGAAAATTTCCTATTTCACCTTGCCGCTGATCCTGGTGGCAACCTTGGTGGAAGTCGTGATTCTGACCACTGGCTGGAAATACCAGCAGGTGGCCTGCGTGCCCCAAGGCATGGGCGTGCTGTTCCTGGGCATCGGCCCGATCGGCGCCGTGATCTTGTCGGTGGAATTGCTCAAACTGCCGCTGGCCATCTGGACCGCCTCGCGCGAAGGCTGGCACAAGTGGATCATGGTGATTGTTGGCTTGCCCCTGATTTGCGTGCTCACCTTCATTTTGGTGCGCGACATGGCCGTTTATGAAATGACCAAGGCCATGGAACCGGCGCAGGCCATGCTGGCGCAAGCCAATGCGGGCAACGCCGAGATCCAGGAGTTGGAGAAGGAATTGGCCAACACCAAGGACGACCGCCAGTTGGTCGAGGAGCAAACCGCCCAGCTGCATGCCGGCCACAAGGCCGAACTGGCCGCCTTGGCGCAAAAATTGGAAAAGGACAAGGCTGAATTGGCCGCCAAGAAAGCCGCCGCTTTGCAGCACCGCGACGATGCCCTGGCGCGGGCCGAGGCCAAGCGCCTCGAAGCGGTGACCCCCACCGAATACGAGAAAAAGGAACTGGCCGAATGCGACACCCGCCAAGCGGCGGTGGTGGCGCAGTTCGCCACCGACACCGAGCAGTTGACCAAGGCCATCGCCGCCTTGCGCGTGGCCCGCGATGCCGAGTTGGCTCGCGCCAATCAGGATTCCGCCGATTGGGATGCGCGCAAAAAGGCCTATGACGCCGCCTATGCCAAGTGGTTCGCCGAAGAAGCCCGCATCGACAACGCCGCCCAGGTGGCCGCCGCCGCCCATGCCAAAGCCAAGGCCGAGTACGAGCGCGCCAAAATCGAATACTACACCGCCAATGACCTGCGCCGCCAGTTCCTCAAGGAACCCGTGGCCCCCGCGCCGGCACCGGCGCGCGAAGTCAACGCCGTCACCAAGCCCTCGCCGCTGGAAGGCCGCCCCTCCGCGCTGGTGGATGCGCTTGACCTGCAGATCAAAGCCAAGGAAGCCGAGCTGGCCGACGCCAACACCAAGCGCCGCGACCGCATCGCCCAGATCGAGGCCGATGTGCGCCAGCTGCGCCAGGAGATCGCCCGCCGCGGCGGGGCCAAGACCGATGAAGCCGACCAGAAGCGCGAAGCGGCCACGGCGGCTTACGCGGTGGAAGTCAAGGAATTGGAAGCGGCGGAAGCCGCCTTGGTCAGCCAATATGAGGCCCGGGTGAAAACCGCAGTCCAAGAAGTGGCCGTGCAGGAAGCCAAGATCGCCGAACAACTCAAGGGCCGGCGCAGCCGCGATGCGGTGGGCAAGGAAATCGCCGACAAGCAGGCGGAAGTCGAAGAACTGTACAAAGAGCGCGTTGCCTCCCTGGAAAAGACCCAGGTGTACCGCATCGGGACCGATGTGGAAATGGTGCGCGGTCTGCTCCTGGGTGAAAAGCCCACTTCCATCAGACTCTCCGCCAAGGAGCGCGGCGACCTGATGACCGACCTGATCAGCATGGTGCGCATCTGGGTGTACCCGGTGCTGGCCTTCATCGTGGCCTACCTGCCCACCCTGATGGTTGAAGTCGGCTTCTCCACCCTGTTTGAGAAACCCAAAAAGCGCCAGCCCGATCACCGCATCGGCTTCCTGGGCCGCCGCCTGCACGCCCTCTACAAGCGCGCCGGCCGCCAGAAGATTCTGGCCGCCGAGCGTTTGGCCGCCGAGGCCGGCGGGGCGATTGCCGCCCGCGAGGCGCAATTGCAGGAAGCCCGTGCCCAATACGCGCAGGAGTTGGAGGCGAAGGAAGGGCAGATTGTCGCCGCCGAATTCGCCAAGGAAGAGGCCGACGCCGCGCGCGTCACCGAGTTGCGCGAACAAGAGCAGGCTTGGCTGGCCAAATACGGCGGCTTGGCTGATTCGCTCAACCGCGTGACCGCCGAGAAGGACGCCATGCGCGATCTGCAAAAAGCCGAAATCGAGCGCCAGGTGTTGGCGCGTCAAAGCGCGTGGAGCAACCGGATTTCGCAGTTGCAAAAAGACCTGGACGCGGCCCACGCCGAGCAGGAAGCCCAGCGCGCCGCCAGCGAGCAGGCCCACCAGGAAAAACTGCTGGAAGTCGCCGAAGCAGCCAAGACCCAGGTGGCCCAGGCCCGCCGCCAAGTGGCGGACGCCGAGTTGGCCCATGTGGAAGCCACCGCCAAGTTGGTCTATGACCTCAAGGAAGCCCTGCGCGCCCGCGATGAGAGCGAAACCCGTCTGCGCCAGCGCGAGCAAAGTCACGCCGCCACCTTGGCCCGCCAAAAGGAAGAAGCCGCCCGCGAGGCGGAGAAGGCCGTGCGCCAAGAGCGCAACCGTTTCGAGCGCTTGGAGGCCGAATCCGCCAAGGCGTTGGAAGCCCAAGCCGAAGAAGCCGCCCGCCAGCTCAGGCAGCGCGAGCAGGAACTGTTGGCCCAGGCCGAAGTCCGCGTCGGCGAAGCCGAGGCCCGGGCCGATCAGCAGGCCCGCAACCGCGAAGACGCCGTGGCCCGCGAGATCGCCCAGCGGGTGCAGGACGCCTCGCAGCGCCTGGTTCAGGAAGCCAGGCAACAGCAGGAAGTCGCCCTGCTCCAAGCCAAAAAACGCGAGCAGCAACTGCTGGCGCAGGCCGAAGCCGCCCGCCACGAACAGCGGCTTGAGGCCACCCAGGCCCTGCAGGAGCGCGAGGCCGAGCTGGCCCGCGCCACCGAGGCGCGTTTGCGCGAAGCCGATGCCCGCCTGGCCCAGGAACTGGATCGCCGCGAGGAAGTTTTCGCCTTGAAACTCCAGCAGCGCGAGCAGGAATTGGCCGATGCCGCCTTGGCGGCCGCCCGCAACGCCGAAGCGGCCTTCAAGAAGGAATTGCTGCGCCAGGCCGAGGCCGACCAGGTCCGCGCCCAACAACGCGAACAAGAGTTCGCCGCCAGGCTCGAGGCGCGCCAGATCGAACTGCGCAAGCAGTGGGAGCAGGAAGTGCGCGCCGCTGAACTGGACTGGGAGCGCCAAACCGAGGCGCGCCTGCACGCCACCGAAGGTCGCTTGCAGCAGGAAGCGGTGCAGAAGGACGAATTGGCGCAACTCAAACTGCGCCAGCGCGAACAACAGGTGCTTGCCCAGGCCGACGCCCGCATCGCCGAACTGCAGGCCAAGGCCGAGCAGGACGCGCGCCGCCGCGAAATCGAGCAGGAGCGTGCCGCCGAGATGCGCCTGCGCGAAGCCGAAGCCCGCTTCAAGCAGGAACTGCGCCAGCGTGAGGATGCGGGGGCATCCACCCTCAAACAACGCGAGCAGCAACTGCTGGCCCAGGCCGAAGCGCAAGTGGCCGAACTTCAGGCCCGCTTTGCCCAGGAAATCCGCGAGCGCGACCTGGAGCAGGAGCGCGCCGCCGAGTCGCGTGCCAAGGCCGCCGAAGCCCGCGCCCAAGCCGATGCGCGCGCCCAGGAGGAATTCTTCCAAAGCCGCCTCAGGCAGCGCGAGCAGCAATTGGCGATGCAGGCCGACGCCAAACTGGCCGAAGCCGCCCGCGAGGCCGATGTCCGCTTGCGCGAGGCCGAAGGCCGCTTCCGTCAGGAATTGCAGCAGCGCGAAGAGGCTGCCCAAGCCCGCGCCAAGCAGCGCGAGCAGGAACTGGCCACCCAGTTGGCCGGCCAGTTCGAGGCCCGCCAGGCCATTGTGCAGGCGCAGTGGGAAGCCGACGGCCAAAAACGGCTGGCCGCCCAGACCGAGACGCTCAAGGCCCAGTTGGCCCGCGTGGAAAAAGAGCGCGAGGACGCCAAACTGGCCGCCGCCGCCGCCGCCGGCCAGGCCCAGGAATGGGAAAAGAAGTTGGCCGAAGCCTCATCTTTCCTCAGTGGCTGGAAAAAATGAACGGCGTGCCGGATTTGAATCGTCTTTTGAAAACCCCGCCCACCAGGCGGGGTTTTGATTGGGTGAGGTGCTGGACAGGGGCGACTACAATTCCGCCATGCGCCCTGCCGCCCTTTTACTGCCCCTGCTTGCCCTGTCCGCGCTTCTGGCCGGTTGCGTGACCCGTACCCTGACCATCACCTCGGAGCCCACCGGGGCGCTGGTGTTCGTGAATGAGCGCGAAGTGGGCCGCACCCCGCTGATCTGCGGCTTCACCTTTTACGGCGTTTACGCTGTGCGGCTGGAAAAAGACGGCTTCAAGGCGTTGTGGACCAAGGCCAATGCGCCGCAGCCGTGGTGGGAATATCCGGGGGTGGATTTGGCGGTGCAGGCGACCGGTCCCAAGCATGTCAATGTGGATTGGCATTTCACGCTTGAAACGCAAGAGCCGGCGGACCGGCGCGATGCCGCCGAGGTGGCCGCGCGGGCCAAAGCCATGCGTGAAATCAACCGCTTGCCGGCCGAACAGGCCGATGCTGTTTTGCACTCCGACGGGACCACGCCATGAGCGCCAAATGGGGGGACCGTTTGCTGCATCGTTTCGGCCCGGCGCTGGTGACTGGCCTGATCCGCGGCCTTGGCGCGACGCTGCGTTTGCAGGTGCGCGATGAGCATGGTTTCCTGACCGGCCCGCGCGCCGGCTGCGTGGGGGTGTTTTGGCACAACCGCATTTTGATGATGCCGTGGATTTACGGGCGGTTGCACACCGGCGTTCCGTTGTCGGTCATGATCAGCCGCAGCAAAGATGGCTCTTTGATCGCCGACACTGCCGCCCGCTTTGGCGTGGGCGCATTGCGCGGTTCCTCTTCCAAGGGCGCCGCCGAAGCGTCGCGCGAGGCGTTGCGGGCCTTGGCCGCCGGCGAGTGGGTGGGCATCACGCCCGATGGTCCGCGCGGCCCCTTGCATGATGTGAAGCCCGGCTTGGCCAATCTGGTGCGCAAGGCCCGGGTGCCGGTGATGCCGGTACGGGTGGTTTACGGGTGGAAGTTGCAGGCAGGAAGTTGGGATCGTTTCCAAATTCCCTTGCCCTTTTCCAGGGTTGAAGTGGTGATTGGTGCTCCCATTGCGCCGGATGATCCGGAATTGGCATCGAAAGTGAAGGCGGCATTGGGCATCTGAGCGCCTCCTGGACGCAGTGGTTCCCATTTCGGAATGAGCCATTTGAAGGCGTTGAATACCCAAGACCGGGGGCCCAAAGCGGGGTGGTGCCCATCTTTACCCCAGGCGGAATTGATGAAAATAAGTTTCAGTATTGTTGAAGCAAAGATAATTCGCAGGTTAAAAAGTAATGCGCGGGCCGGCCAATGGCCGAGAAGGGAAGAACCAAGCCGCCTCCACTCACCTTCTGTGGGTATTCGGCAAGGTTTTTGCGGGTTTTCGGTGGCGTGCGCCATCCGCCCGCGACAACCGGAGCAACGACCTTGAAAAGTTGCTTCGGCGTCAGACAACCTCTTCTGCAAGGAGCAGATCGTATGCAAGTCATCAAGCCCCTCATCGTTGCTTCGTTCGTGGCCGCGTCCGTCCCGCTGTTCGCGGCGGAAACGCCGACAGCCTTGACCGACGCCCAGCGTGACGAAGTGCGCGCCCTGGTCAAGGAAGTATTGGCCGATGCCGACAGCCGCTCCACCTTCGTCTCCGGCGTCACCGCCGGCATCGACGGCGACGGCAAGGTGTTCCTGCGTTCCGAAGACGACGCCTTCGGCATGAACATCGGCGGCTTGGTGCAGTTCCGTTACGACTACCACAACAAGACCGCCATCGGCTCGGGCAACCGCGAAGGGTTCGACCTGCGCCGCGTCAACCTTGACATCCAGGGCCACCTGGGCGGCAAGGACCAGGCCCGCGTGGACTACCGCGTGTTGCTCGGCACCCAGATCCCCGGCGCCGGCTCCACGCAGGAAGTGGGGCTCGAAGAGGCTTACCTTCAGCATGAGGTCTTGTCCGGCTTGACCGTGCGCGCCGGCAAATTCTGCCTGCCCTACAGCCGCGAGCAGTTGGTCGGCCATGGCTCGCAGGTGTCGGTGGACCGCAGCGCCGTCAACAGTTTTTTCGGCCTGACCCGTGCCGAGGGCGTGCAGGTGCAGTATGAAGCGGGCACCAATGTGCTGCTGCGCGCCGCCCTCTCCGACGGCGGCAACAGCGAAACCACCCCCGGCCTGACCG
>CAZVNU010000025.1:0-7327 GCA_964628335.1 uncultured Phycisphaeraceae bacterium | reverse complement strand
CGCCCGCGCCGACTTCCTGCTGGTGGGCAGCAGCGAGGTGGGCATGGCCCAATTCGGCGACGAATTCGCCATTCGCGACGGACGCGATGTCGTCGGCGCCCGCATCGGGGTGGCCGGTTATTTCGAAGACCGCAAAGCCACCGTGATTGCCGGCAACACCATCGAGAACGCCCATGGCGGCACCGTGGACGCCACCATCAAGTTCGCCAATGTCGCCCTGTACGGCGCCGGCTTCTTCGCCCGCACCAACCCTTCGGGCACCAACGGCGTCAATTCCACCGTGCCTTGGGGCGCGTTGGCCCAGGTGGATGTGGCCGTGGCCGGCAATCTGGATGTGTTCGGTCTGTGGCAGATGATCAATGACGACTCGCACCGCGGCGTCGGTCCCGCCAGCAACGATGTGTTCCAGGCGATCACCGCCGGCGTGAACTACCACATCAACAGCCGTGTCCGCTTGACCGTGGATGCGACCTATGTGCTGGCCGGCGACGGCGTTCTGGTCAACCAGAATGTGGGCAGCCCCAACATCAACACATCCTCCAACACCGGCCTGATCGCCGGCTTGGACCGCGAATTCGTGACCCGCGCCCAGGTGCAGGTCAAGTTCTAAGCGGTTGGCGGCGTCTGGCCGCTTGATTCAAAACCCAAAACGACGCGCGCCGTGCGAACGGCGCGCGTTGTTTGTTTGGCCTCAACCATGAGAAAGAACCCCGACCGTAAGGGAGGGGACGGATGCGGGAGCGTCCCCTCCCTTACGGTCGGGGTTCTTTTTATGCGGAAAACATCGCTTCGACGAAATTTTCCGGGTCGAATTCCGCCACATCGGCCGGCGTTTCGCCGGTGCCCACGAACTTCACCGGCACCTGCAACTGCTCGCGGATGGCGACCACCACCCCGCCCTTGGCGGTGCCGTCGATCACCAGCAGGGTTTCATGCGGGGCGCCGGGGATTTTCTTGGCCAGGATGGTTTTGATCTTGGTCAGTTGGCGCATCAGGTGTTCCTGCGTGTGCAGGCGGCCGGCGGTGTCCACGATCAGCACATCGGCGCCGGTCTTCCGCGCTTGCTCCGCGGCGTCAAAGGCCACCGAGGCCGGATCGGCGCCGGGCGCTCCCTTGACGATGGCCACCCCGCTGCGGTCGGCCCAGATCGAAAGCTGTTCGACCGCCGCCGCCCGGAAGGTGTCGCAGGCCGCCAGCACCACTTTCTTGTTCTGGTCGTGCAGCAGCTGGCAGAGTTTGGCGATGGAGGTGGTTTTGCCGGCGCCATTGATGCCGCAGACCAGAATCACCGTCGGCCCGCTGTCGGCGAAACGCACCTGGCGATCTTCTGCCGGGAACGCGGCGATGATGCGGGCCTTGATGAAGTCGAAGGCCTCGTCGCCGTTTTTCATTTCACCTTTGCGCCAGGCCTCTTCCACCGCCTGCCGCAAAGCGGTGGCGGTGGCCACGCCCACATCGGCCCCGATCAGGGTTTTCTCCAACTCGCGCAGCACCTCTTCGGACAGGGTTTTGCCGGAGAGCAAATGGCGCAATGCGCCGCCCAGGGCCTCGCGTGTCTTGGCAAGGCCGGCCTTGAGTTTGGCGGCAATGGAGCGGAAAAGGGACATGGCTTAGGCCTGCTTGGCATCATTGAGCCAGGCATCCGCATCGGCGGCCGGGGCGGCATTTTTGGGAGCCTTGGCCGGCTTGGGCATTTCGGGCGGCACCGGCGCATCTTTGGTGATCTTGTCGAGCACGGCATTGACAAAGGCCGGGGTTTTTTCGCTGCCAAAAGCCTTGGCCAGTTCAATCGCCTCGTTGATGGCCACCTTGGCCGGCGCGTGGCCGGAGAGGATTTCGTGATAGGCCAGGCGCAAAATGGCGCGGTCCATCGCCGGCTGGCGGTGGGTGGGCCAGGTGGGGGCGCTCAAGGTGGCCTGTTTGTCGCAGACTTCGTGCGCCGCCCATGCCGCCGCCGCCAACACGCCGGCCGCCTCGCGGATGGCCGGGGTGGCTTTGACGCCGTTTTCTTCCAGCAAGCCGTCGTCCAGCCCTTTGAGAATGATGGCGGGGTTGGTTTCTCCGGAGAGATCCATCTGATAGAGGATGACCAGAGCCACCCGTCGAATGTCGCGTCTTTGTTCCATGGGGCGGAGATTGTAGGGGACGGCGCCCCTTTGTCGCCGCCATCGGGGCATTTCGGGCCATTTCGCATTATTCGCCGCATTCGGCCGCCGCATCCTGCTTAACTGCCCTTGATTTGCGCCACCAAATTGGCCATTTCCACCCCGGCCAGCATCGCATAGCGGCCCTGGTTGCCCAGTTTGGCCCCGGCCCGCTGGATGGCCTGCTCCAGGGTGTCGCAGGTGAGCACGCCAAAAATGCACGGCACGCCGGTGAGCACATTCACATCCTTGATGCCCTTGGCGGTCTGCTCCACCACATGGTCGTAATGCTCGGTCTCCCCGCGCAGCACCGCGCCCAGGCAGACGATGGCGGCGTATTTCCTGGTGTCGGCCAGGTTGCGGGCGATCACCGGCATCTCAAACGAGCCCGGCACATGCACCAAGGTGAGGTTCTCGTCCTTGCCGCCGAGCATCTTCCAGGTGTCCAGCGCGCCGTCGAGCAATTGCTTGCCGATGAATTCGTTGAAGCGGCCAAGGACGACGGCGACTTGGTGGTCGCCGGGGAGCAGGCGGGGGTGGAGGGTGGTGGGCATGGGGAGGATTCTAATTCTTCAGTGACCTTGCAAAGCCGCAGCCACCGTCTTGTTATTCGGCTCCAACCACGCTGGGGGCTTGAGCCTTCAAAAAAGGTCTGTACCGAATGCATAAATGACTGATTTTAAGATAGTTATTTTTAGGTGCAGAGTTTGTTGGAGCGGGGTTGGGGGATGAAACAGCCCGGCTTGGGGCCGGGCTGGGGGGATTTTGGGTAGATTTTTAGCCTTTTGGACTGTTCCCCGCCATGCCAATCAGCAAAACTATCTGGAATGGGAGGGTAATCACATCTGCGGCCACCGCCAGCGGCGTAACCAAAATGCGTGCCGCATAGGTCTTTGGTCCGTTCCAATCTTCCGTATTTGAAGCGACCCATATCCTAATTTGTCTGATCCCATCCACCAATTCCATGTCCTGTGGGATATTCATTATCTCTTGCCCTTCCCCAATCAAAATCCACTGCGGCTGCATCCCCGGAGTCAACAGATCGGACCAATGCGATGGCGTGGAATCCGAGAGCAGCAGCGTCCCTTCTTGTTTTTTCCAAGGTCCCAGCGACAAAACTCTGTCTGTGGGTTTATCAGAATGATTTTGACCGTACGCAGTCAACTGCACGGGCAGGTTTGTGCATTGTTTGCTGACTCTATTCATTTTGGAGAAGGAGGGAATTTCAATGCTTCCCAAAGCGATTTTTTGGCCATGCTTCTTGGGCGCCGTCAATGCCAGGCCCAAATGCCGCGCATCAATTCGGCAGACGCCCACAAGTTGCGGCACATCCCGATCTCGGGTGTCCAGATGGGTGATCGGACTTCCGCCAAGGGCGGTTCCTTCCCAAGCGCCCCATATGCCCCCGGTCGCACAACCTCCCATCATCGGGATGAACAAAGCCGCAACCCATACCGTCAGGCGACGGAAAAAACAGAACCCAAGGCAAGGAAGGGGCATTTCTTTCATACGCGACATGTTAGGGCGCCGCGTCCCCATCCAACCCCAACAAAACCTGCGCCTCACCCGCCGGTAATGCCTCAATCTTGGACATTTTGGTTTCGACCTTGCGGTGGCGGTCCACGGCTTCGTCAACCGTCTTGCTGGCGGATTCCAACTTGTCTTTTACCTTTGCCAGCATTTCGCCGAATTTTCCGAAGTCGGTTTTCACCGCGCCCAGGACCTTGCCAATTTCGCTGGATTGTTTCTGGATCGCCAAGGTTTTAAATCCCATGCGCAGGGAGTTGAGGAGAGCCAGCAGTGTGGTCGGGCCGGCGGTCATGATGCCCATGTTTTGCAGTTTTTCCGACAATCCCGGGCGGCGCAGGACCTCGGCGTACAGGCCTTCGGTCGGCAGGAAAAGCACGGCGAAATCGGTGGTGCGCGGAGGGGAGATGTATTTGTCGCGGATGTCGCGGGCGAAGGAGAGGATGCTGGCTTCCAAGCTTTTTTGCGCTGTTTCCAACGCGTCCGGGTCTGCTCGGTCGGCGGCTTCGATGATGCGCTGGTAATCCTCGGTGGGGAACTTGGCGTCGAGCGGCAGGTAAACCGGCTCGTCGCCTTCGCCGGGCAGACGGATGGCAAATTCGACGATGGCCTTGCCGCCGCTCTTGGGTTTGAAGTTGCGTTCGAACTGCTCGGGGGTGAGCACCTGTTCGAGCAGGTTGGAGAGTTGCACTTCGCCCCAGACGCCGCGGGTCTTGACATTGGTCATCACGCGCTTGAGGTCGTCCACCCCGCCGGAGAGTTTCTGCATTTCGCCCAAACCCTTGTGCACCGCCTCCAAGCGTTCGCTGACCTGCTTGAAGGATTCGCCCAGGCGTTTTTCCAAGGTGGATTGCAGTTTTTCGTCCACGGTTTTTTGCATGGATTCCAGGCGCATTTCGTTGCTTTTTTGCAGCGATTCCAAGCGCGCTTCAAAGGCCAGGCGCAATTGGTTGGATTCTTCGCGGCGCATGTCGGCGGCTTTTTGCATCACTTCGCGCAATTGCAGACCGTCTTTTTGCAGGGCGGCGGTCAGGGTTTTGGTTTCAGTGCCGGCCGCGTCCAAGCCGGTTTTTTGCGCCTGCATCAAAGCGTCGAACTTTTGGAAGGCGCCGGCCTGGAAAGCGTCAAAGCGGCGGGCCGCCTCTTCGCGGGTGGCGCGCTCGCGGGCGTCGGCTTCCTGGCGGGCGGTGGCCAATTCCTGGCGCAATTGCGCTTCGGTTTTTTCGCGGGCGGCGGCTTGGCTGGCTTCCGAGGCGTCCAGGCGCCGGAACAGGGCCGGATCGGTGGCGGCAGTTTGGCCGGCGCGCCAAAAGGCGGCGATGGCAGCGCCGGCGGCAAGGGCGGACAAGGCGAGTACGAGATAGTCCATAAACATTCCAAAACGAGGAAGCGAAAGCATAGCGGCGCCGGCCAGGCTGGTGGCTGCCGGCCGAAGGCAAAAACCCGCTGCCGCCCTTATTCTTTAGGGTCCATGCCCGCCTTCGCCCCCAACCGTCCTTTGATCATCGCCTCCCGTCGCAGCCGCCTGGCGGTGGTGCAAGCCGAATGGGTGGCGGCGCAGTTGCGGGCCCGCCACCCCAAACTGGCGGTGGAGCACCTGTTTGTCGAGAGCGAGGGCGACCGCTTCGCCGGCCGGCTGGCCGATGCCGGCGGCAAGGGCATGTTCACCTCGTCGGTCGAGGCCCTGCTGCTCGATGGCCGGGCCGACATTGCCGTGCATTCGATGAAGGACATGCCGGTGAGCAAGGCGGAATTGACGCCGGGGTTGGCGGTCATCGCAGTGCCTGTCCGCGAAACGGTGGGCGATGTGCTGGTGGCCCGCGCGGCCGGCGGGGCGGCGGTGACCGGTTGGCGGCAACTGCCGGTGGGCGCCCGCATCGGCACCGCCAGTTTGCGCCGGCAGGCCCAATTGCTGCGTTTGCGGCCGGATTTGAAGGTGGAGTTGCTGCGCGGCAATGTGGAAACCCGCCTGCGCAAAGCCACCGAAAACGACTTGAAGGATGGCGGGGTGGATGCCACCTTGCTGGCGGCGGCCGGTTTGCAGCGTTTGGGCATCCGCGCCGGGGTGGCGGTGTCGCTTGACGACATGTTGCCGGCCCCTGGCCAGGGGGCGCTAGCCATTCAGGCCCGCATCGGTGATCCGCGCGCTTTCAGGGCCTGTCTGGGTCTGAATGATTCCACTGCCGCCGCCTGCGCCCATGGCGAGCGGGCGTTGGTGGGGGGGCTGGGGGCCGATTGCCATTCGCCGGTGGCGGCGCTGGTGGAGCCGGTGCTGATGGCCGACCGTTTTGCCGGTTACCGGGTGCGGGCCAGGGTGCTGGCGGCCGACGGCAGCCGTTGCTTGGAGATTGACTTGCAAGGCAAAGCCAAGGATTTGGCCAAACTGGTGAAGCGGGCGACGGCGGAATTGTTGGCCCAAGGCGCCCGCGAAATATTGTAAAGCGGGTATCATCCGCACTCTTGTTTCGCTACCTCACCTTTTTTCATCCCTTTTTGTCGGAACTTTCATGATGCGCAAAACTTTTCCCGTGCTTGGTTTGATTCTGGCCGCCGCGCCCGTGTTGGCAGACGATGCCCCGGCCTTCACTCTGTCTGCGGTTGAGGTGGAGGCCGCCGCTCTGCCCGCGTTGAAAGAACTGGATCTGGTCAGCCAGTCCAAGCAGCCGGTGTGGACCACCGTGCCGCGTTTTTCGTTCTCAAGCGTGTACGCATTGCCCGAGGGCGTGCATACCGCCAGCGTGAGGGGCGTCAGTGATTTTGGATTTGAAACATCAACCACCACCGCCGTGGCGGAAACCTTGGAAGTGGGCCTGGGCCAGGGCTGGCAGGTCGGCCTGTCCTTCCTGCAGGATCGCAACAGCGCGGTGGACTCCACCGAACTCGGCGGCCGCTTGGAAGTGCGCAAAGCCATCGCCCCCTGGGGTGCCATCTGGGGCAATCCCACCGTGGCGGGCTCCTTCGCCAAGCGCGAAGAAGGCGAAGACACCTCCAAGCTGGGCGTGCTGCTTGGCGGCAACCTGTGCGACAAAATGTCGTGGGCGCTCAACGGTTCCTGGTCGCATGCATTCGGCGATGTCCGCCTGAATCGTTACGAAATCAGCGGCGGCGCCATGTACAGCGTGATTGACGACCAATTGGCCGCCGGCCTGGAAGCGGTCGCCGAAGCCACCCGCACCCATTTGGGCGGTGGCAACTATGAAAACGGCGTGGCTCTGTATGTCGGCCCCAGCATCGCTTGGCGCTCCACCCGCCACATCACCGTCACCGGTGCCGCGTTGCCGGTGGCTGTGCGCGGCAACGACCGCCCCGCTCGCGGCCGCTTCGCCCTTGGCTTGGCTTACAACTTCTAAATGGCAGGGCTTGCCGGTGGCCTTGATGCGCCGCCGGATTGCGTCTTTGATTCCCGACTCTCTTTTCAACTTCACCCATGAAAACCACCCAGACCCTGCTCCCCCTTTCGTTGGCCGCCGCCGTGTGCGTCGTCACCTTGGCCGGCTGCGACCAAAAACCTGCCCCTGTCACCACAGGTGCCAACTCGGCCGCCACCGATGATGCCGGCGCCAAGGCCAATGTGGCCGCCGCCGCGAAAGCCGCCGCCGATGCCAAGGCCAAGGCCGACCAAGAAGCCGCCGCCAAAGTCGCCGCTGCCGAGCGCA
>CAZVNU010000024.1:12839-13928 GCA_964628335.1 uncultured Phycisphaeraceae bacterium | reverse complement strand
AATGGGCGCATTTCGAACGCTACATCGAAGGAAATCCCGCCAAGTTGCGCCCGGGAACCTTCGCCCTGGGCGGCGAGTTCGCCCCAAAAAAGTAGACGCGGCGGCCCGCCGCGTCCGCTCCAACCCCAATCAAAACGACGCGCACTGAAACTCCAGCGCGCGCTGTACCATCCGGCAGTCCCCTCCCACGCGGCGAGCCGCCGCGTCTTTTTCTCCCACACGGCGGCGCGGGTGCGCTTCGTGTTTTCTTAAACAGCCCTGAACGACGCGCGCCCTGGTTCCGGGTGCGCGTCGTTTCGGATGAAATCCAACGCACGCGGCGGGCCGCCGCGTCTACTTTTTACCGTACGCCGGCCGAACCCGTGGAGATCGGCCCATCCACATACTCGCGCGGATCGGTCACGAAGCCGGTCAGGGCGCTGGCCGCCGCCGTCAAGGGCGAGGCCAGGTACACGCCGGCATCCTTGTGCCCCATGCGTCCGGGGAAGTTGCGGTTGGTGGTGCTGATGCAGTTGATCGGCTCGTTCAAACGGCCGAAAGTGTCTTTCGGACCGCCCAGACAGGCGGCGCAACTGGCGGCGCCGATGTTGCAACCGGCATCCTGCAAGGTTTGATAAATGTTCTTCTTGCCTTCCTTCACGGGCTCGCCGTCCAGGCCCAAACGCAGCATGTCGGCATGCACTTCGGTCGAGCCGGGCACCACGAAGGTGGGGATCTTCACCGTGTTGCCGTTCAAGATGTTGGCGGCGTAGATCATGTCGGTGATCTTGCCGCCGGTGCAGGAGCCGATGTAGGCGCGGTCCAACTTGGTGCCTTTGCACGCGCGGGCGGTGGCGGTGTTGTCCGGGCTGTGCGGCTTGGCGACCAAGGGCTCGAAGTGCTTCAAATCCCACGCCGCTTCAAAGCAATACTGCGCGCCTTCGTCTTCGGTCTGCACCGTCCAGTCGGGGCGGTTGGAGCGGGCGCGCACATAATCCAGGGTTTTTTCATCCACATCGCAGATGCCGTTCTTGCCGCCGGCCTCGATGGCCATGTTGGTCAGGGTCATGCGGTCTTCCAACGACAGGCTGCCGATGCCGGTGCCGGTGA
>CAZVNU010000024.1:1077-12829 GCA_964628335.1 uncultured Phycisphaeraceae bacterium | reverse complement strand
CATGGATTTGTAAGTGGCACCGTCAAAGCCGATCTTGCCGATCACGGCCAAAATCAGGTCCTTGGCGGTCAAATACGGCGGAATTTCGCCCTTGAAGGCGAATTTCATGGTCGGCGGCACCTTCATCCAGGTGCGGCCGGTGCCCATCACGAAGGCGGCGTCGGAGTTCCCCACCCCGGTGGCGAACTCACCGAAGGCGCCGGCGGTGCAGGTGTGGCTGTCGGTGCCGAGCATGATTTCACCGGGACGGCAATGGCCCTCTTCCGGCAGCGCCTTGTGGCACACGCCCTTGTAGGAGGTTTGGGTCGGATCGCGGTAGGGATTGGGATAACCACTGGCCTCGTCGGTGTCCAGGAAATCCGGGTCGTAGTAGTACTTGATGTCCTGTTCCTTCACGAAATCCCGCAGGATCTGCACATTGCGGTGGCACTTGCCGTCGGCGGTGAAGATGTAATGGTCGGGAATGATCGGGATGCGGGTCTTGTCCCACACCTTGGCGTTCTTGCCGAATTGCTCCTTGAAGATGCCGATGGTGCCCGGGCCGCAGACATCATGGGTCATCAGCACATCCACATCCAGCCACACATTTTCGCCGGGGGACACTTCGCCGCGCCCGGCGTGGGCGGCGAAAATCTTTTCGGTCATGGTCATCTTGCGGGCGGACATGGGGTCTCCGGATTTGGGGTTAAGGGGAGGAGGATTCTAAGGGGGAATACGAGCCCTGAGCGCAAGCTCAGGGGGAAACAAGCCTCCTCTTGCTGGATGTGGATGCTGCTTTGCCCCTGAGCTTGCGCTCAGGGCTCGTTTTTACCCCCCGTTACAAACCCGTTACACCGTCATTTCGCCTTGGCGCTTGAATATCGCCGTCCCCCATCCCCCTTTCCAAAGGCCCCGCCATGCATCGCCTCCTCCCCGCCGCCCTGGAGCGCGAAAAACTGGCCGGCGGCAAGCAGGACGACTCCTTCGGCGCCGCGGTGCCGGGGGCGCTGGATGAACAAATGAAAGTTGGCGGCTTTGCGCAAGGGAAATGAAGGGTCTGACTTGCGCTCCGAAGGAGCGCTTGTCCCTGGCCAGGGGTGCAACCCCTGGAACAAAGTCCAAAAGAATTCCCCCACCCCGAAGGGGTGGCGCACCGCTTATCCTTGCCCTTGTCCTCCACCCCTTCGGGGTGGGAAACAAAAAACGCTCGTCCAGGGGTTGCACCCCTGGCCAGGAACAGCCACCGCTTCGCGGTGGAAACCCGCGTCTATTTTTGGGGATCGCCATCACGATCACGCCACAGCGCGCGCAGGCCTTGGCCCGTTCCAAAAAACGGCCTCATTTCACCAATCCGAGCAGATACTGCCCGTATTCATTCTTGGCCAACGGCGCCGCGCTTTGGCGCAACTGGTCGGCGGTCAACCAGCCTTGGTGGAAGCCGATTTCCTCGAGGCACGCGACCTTGAAGCCCTGGTGGTGCTGGATGGTGCGCACGAACATGGCCGCTTCGAGCAGACTGTCGTGGGTGCCGGTGTCCAGCCAGGTGTGGCCGCGGCCGAGCAGCTCGACATGCAGTTGGCCCCGGCGCAGGTATTCCTGGTTGACGCTGGTGATTTCCACCTCGCCGCGCGGGGAGGGCTTGACGGAGTTGGCGATTTCCACCACCGTGTTGTCGTAAAAATAGAGGCCGGTCACGGCGTAGTTGGACTTGGGTTGTTGCGGCTTTTCCTCGATGGAAATCGCCTGTCCTTTGGCGTCGAATGCCACCACGCCGAAGCGCTCGGGGTCGCGCACTTCGTAGCCGAAGACGGTGGCGCCTTGGGGCCGGTTGATGGCGGCTTTGAGTTTGGGCGAGAGGCCGGGGCCGTAGAAAATGTTGTCGCCCAGCACCAGGGCGACCGGGCTTTGGCCGATGAAGTCGGCACCGATGATGAAGGCCTGCGCCAAGCCCTCGGGCTTGGGTTGCTCGGCATAGGAGAGGTTGATGCCAAACGACGCGCCATCGCCAAGCAGTTTTTCGTACAGCGGCAAATCTTCGGGCGTGGAGATCAGCAGAATGTCGCGGATGCCGGCCAGCATCAAAACGGAGATGGGGTAATACACCATCGGCTTGTCATAGACCGGCAGCAATTGCTTGCTGATGGAGCGGGTGACGGGGTGGAGCCGGGTGCCGGCGCTGCCGGCCAGGACGATGCCTTTGGTGGGGTGGGTGGGCATGGGGGGATCTCAAAACAAGAATGAAGAATCAGGATTGAAGGCTGGCCAAGCGATATTTTTGTAGCCGGCTTTGAGGCGTATCGGGTCGTGTGTATTCGATTTTATGCTCAGCCAACAGCGTCTTGATGAGAACATTAAGCGCCCCCGAAATGGCTTTTTGACCCAATTTTTTGGAAATCTGCGCTTTTGAAAGGGGGCCTGCGTGAAGAAGGGCCAGCACCTTGCTTTCCAACGACTCTGGCTGCGACTCTGGCTGCGACTCTGGCTGCGACTCTGGCTGCGACTCTGGCTGCGACTTGGCCATGGCTTTGCGTCGAATCACCACGGCAAACCCGTCAGTCAAAAAAAACTCGGGTTTGGGAAGCCCAACTTCCTGGCAAAGACGGATCATGTCGCCAGTCCCCGTTCCCATGCGCTCAATGTATTTGGTGAGGTAAAGCGGTTCCGCCAAGAGTGGATTGGCGGGCACTGAGCCGTGCGGCTCGCGCAATTTTTTCAAGGTCAACGAAGGCGGAAGGGTGCCCGGATTCCATATTTCCAGACGGTCGGCGAACAACATGACTTGCGCGCTGCCATTGCCCGTGTAATCGCGATGGGCCACGGCATTGACGATGGCTTCGGACACCACCTCGCGGGGGATTTCGTATTGGACCGGGGCTTGGGGGCCGTCTTTGCGGGTGCCCACCCACAGGTTGATTTTGGACATCACGAAATCCACCGCTTGATCCACCAATTCAAAGACGGTGCCCTTGTAGACCTGATAGGAAGGAATGGGCTTGGCCACGGTGGTGCCGTGGAAATGGGCGCATTTCATTTCCGATGAAATGAGGAACCGCTGCGGTTGTTTCCCGAAAAGAAGGACCGCGGCGTGGGTTGGCCGGTCGTCGTTGAGCAAATTCAAATGGGCCAGCAGTTCCAGGGGCGAGGCATTTTCCGGAAGCGGGAAGCCGCGCGCCCGGCGGGCATGATGGAGAAACCACGCCATGCGTTTGTCATCCAAGTCCGCCAGCGTGGCCTTTGGGCAAGGGGAAGCATCAAAGGGGCCGGTTCGGATCCATTCTTTTTCTTCCAGATATTGCACCAATGCCGCATAGATGTGGGCAATCAATTCCGAAGAGGAAACAAAGCGCCGACGAACCAATTGCTCGCCGACTTGGCGAATGAGTGCCCGCATCTTGGGATGTTTGGCGCGATCATCGGCATCTTTGACGAAAATCAAACGGTGTTTTTCCAGGGATGAAGCCCATTCAAATTCACGCTGGGTGGGGGAAATGCCTTGTGCGTCCCCATACCCATACGCGTTGCCGAACAGGCCAATATAGAGGTCGCAGCGCGCGACCTCATCCAAATAGACCGCGTCGGCGCGGCGATCGGCGGCGGGGGCTTCTTCAAAAAGAAAGACTTCGAAAAAACGCCGCAGCAATGGATCGCCACGCAAATAATCCGCCAAGGCCATTCGCTCTTGGGCGAATTCCTTTTGCACGCTGCTGATGAAGAGGCGGATGCGGGGCATGAAGAAGAGGGATCGGAGGAATTGGGTTTTACCTTGAAAAACGAACATGACATATTCATTTTTCAATGTGAATTCGATTTTTCAGTCAATAATCCTCGAAAATTTGGAGCTTGGCTCCAAATTTTCGAGGATCATCGGGATTGCCCCAGCCGCTCCAGCCGGTACTGCCCGCTCAAGATGTCCTGCCACCATGTTTCGTTGTCCAAATACCATCGCACGGTCTGGCGGAAGCCGGACACAGGGTCCTGCTTGGGCGTCCAGCCCAATTCCGCCTTGATTTTGGAGGCGTCGATGGCGTAGCGCAAGTCGTGGCCGGGGCGGTCGGCGACGAAGGTGATTTGCGCCCCGTACTTTTGGCCGTCGGCGCGGGGGCGCAGTTCGTCGAGCAATTGGCACAGCAAGCGCACCAGGTCGATGTTGCGCCGTTCGTTGTTGCCGCCGATGTTGTAGGTTTGGCCGGGCGTGCCGCGGGCGATCACGGTGTGCAGGGCTTCGGCGTGATCGGTGACGAACAGCCAATCGCGGATGTTTTCGCCTTTGCCATAGACCGGGATCGGGTCGCCGCGCAGGGCTTTCAAGATGACCACCGGAATCAGTTTCTCCGGGAATTGGCGCGGGCCGTAATTGTTGGAGCAGTTGGTCACCAGCACCGGCAATTCGTAGGTGTCGGCCCAGGCCCGGGCCAGGTGGTCGCTGGCGGCTTTGCTGGCCGAATAGGGCGAGTGCGGGTCGTAGGGGGTCGCTTCGGTGAACAGGCCGGTGTCGCCCAGCGAGCCGTAGACTTCGTCGGTGGACACATGCAAGAAACGGAAATTCGCCTTGGCGTCGCCGGTCAGGGCTTCGTAATGGGCGCGGGCGGCCTGCAGCAGGTTGAAGGTGCCCACGATGTTGGTTTGGATGAATTCGCCCGGGCCGTCGATGGAGCGGTCGACATGGCTTTCGGCGGCCAAGTGCATCACCCAGTCTGGCGCAAAATCAGCGAACACCTGTTTGAGGGCGGCACTGTCGCGGATGTCGGTTTGGCTGAAGGCGTAGCGCGGGTGATTGGCCACGCTGGCCAATGAAGCCGGGTTGCCGGCATAGGTCAGGGCGTCCACATTCAAGATGCGGTGGTCGGTGGTGGCCAGCAGGTGGTGAACCAGGGCCGAACCGATGAAGCCGGCGCCGCCGGTGATGAGAATGCGCATGGGGGGCGGATCTGGAGGGAAGAAGGCCGGATTGTAAAGGGGGCTCATGGGTTTTCGTATAATCCGCGCCTTATGGTATTTCCCAAACACATGTTCAAAGCCGCCGCCCCGATGCTTCGCCAGAAGCGTATGTTGTTGTTCGCGGGTTGCGGATTGCTTTTTTCCACATTGTCTTTCGGCGCCGGCGTGGGGATGTTGCTGCCCATTTTGCATTTGATGCTGGAGAAAAAACAGCCATTGGCGGATTTTTTGGTGGAAAAGGCGCAGACCAAGGCGAACGGATTCTTCTTGCCGGCCGCGAAATGGCTTGAAAGCGCGCTGCCATCCGACCCGTTCCATTCATTCCTCATCGTGATGGCTGTGGTGGGGGTATTGACGATGGTGGGCGCCGTGGGGCGCATGCTGCACTTCAAGATGACGAATCGCATCGTGCTGCGCACCATCCAGCATTGGCAGAAAACAGTCTTTGCGAAAATCATACGCTTGCCGTTGGAAGCCGGCTGGAAAATCGGAATGCATGAATGTTCCAACCGTCTGTTCATGGATGCCAATCAATTGACGGCCGGGCTCAACGCATTGTTGGGGAAAATCCTGGAAGCGGTTTTGCGGGCCGGGGCCTCCGTGTCGGTGGCCTTCATGTACAGCCCCAAGCTGACCATGCTGGCGCTTTTCGTGGCCTTGCCAGGCATGGCCGTCACCATGCGCATCAGCAAACGCCTGCGCAAGTTGTTTGCCCAGCAGAGCAACAGCAATTCCTTGATTTTCGCCTCCTCCGGCCGGGCCTTGGGCAATCCGTTGGCCATGAAGGCCGCGTTGGCCGAAGGCACGGAGCGCCGGCGTTTCCACCATGCAACGCAGGTCATTTTGCATTTGAACCACAAGGGCGTGAATTTGCGCCAGTTTTCACGGGTGTTGCAGGAAGTGATGGCGACTTTGGGCGCCATCGGCATTGCGTGTTATGCCGGCTATGAAATTCTGCGCAGCGGATTGGAGCCGTCGGTGTTCATCGCGGTGATCGGCGCGCTGGGGATGGCGGCCGGCAGTTTGAAACCGTTGACGGAGCTCAACCACGACATTCAAATTTCGGATGTGGCTTCTGAGCGCATCCTTTCCTTCGAGCACAATTTGCCCAGTGAAAAAGTCTTGTGGAGCGACCGCAAGGACTTGCCCCGGGCCCCGCGTCTGGCCTCTGAAATCCGTTTTGAAGGCGTTTCCTACACTTACCCCCAGAAAAAGACGCCTGCCACCCGCGATCTGTCGCTCTCCATCAAGGCCGGCGAATTCGTCGCCATCGTGGGCGCCAACGGATCGGGCAAGAGCACGCTGATGATGTTGCTGGGCGGCTATGTGCCGCCCTCGGCCGGCCGCATTTTGCTGGATGGCCAAGACATCACCCTGTGCGACCCTTGCTCATTGCGCGGCCAGATCAGCATGGTGGCCCAGCGCACCAGCCTGGTGGGCGGCACCATCGCCGAAAACATCGCCTACGGCTACGGCTGGGAATCGCGCGCGCGCATCATCGAATGCGCCAAGACCGCCACCGCCGACGAGTTCATCACCCAGATGCCCAAGGGCTACGACATGAAGATCGGCCCCAACGGCGAGGGCTTGTCCGGCGGCCAGGCCCAGCGCGTGTGCATCGCCCGCGCCTTGCTTCGCGATCCCGCCATCTTGATTCTGGACGAAGCCACCAGTCAGGTCGACCCCGAGAGCGAAGGCCGCATCGCCGAGGCCATGGGACGCATCACCCAGGGCCGCACCACCATCGCCATCGCCCACCGTTTGTCCACGGTGGTCAATGCCGACCGCATCATCGTCATGGACGCCGGCCGCATCGTGGCCCAAGGCACCCACCGGGAGTTGCTGGAGTCCAGCGAAACCTACCGGTCCATCGCCCAGACCCAGATGATTTCCTAGAATGCCCGGCTGTGGTTGCCGGTTCCCGCGCTTTGATTTTCAACCCCTCATTTTTCAATCATCATGCATATCACCATGGTTGGCACTGGCTATGTCGGACTCGTCACCGGTACTTGTTTGGCCAATATCGGCAACGATGTCACCTGCCTGGACGTGGATCCGGCCAAGGTGGATCTGCTGCGTGCCGGCGGCTGCCCGATTTACGAGCCGGGGCTTGAGGAATTGATCGTGCAGAACACCGCCGACGGCCGCTTGTCCTTCACCCTCGACAAGCAGGCGGCCTACACCTGCGCGGAAATCATCTTCATCTGCGTGGGCACCCCCGGCGACAAAGACGGCCGGGCCGATTTGAAATTCGTATTGGGTGCAGCGACGGATATCGGCCAAGCGATTGAAGCCAGCCCTGTTGGCGCCAAGCCCAAAATCATCGTGATCAAGTCCACCGTGCCGGTGGGCACCAACGACAAGGTGCGCGCCGCCATCAGCCAGCAGACGGCCAAGCCGTTTTACATGGCCTCCAACCCCGAATTCCTCAAGGAAGGCAATGCGCTGCCGGACTTCAACAAGCCCGACCGCGTGGTGCTGGGCGTGGATTGCGCCGAGGCCGGCGAGCGCCTGCAGGCGCTTTACGACCCCTTCGTGCGCAACGGCCACCCGGTGTTCGTGATGGACATCCGCTCGGCGGAAATGGTGAAGTACGCCGCCAACGCCATGCTGGCCACCAAAATCTCCTTCATCAACGAGATCGCCACTCTGTGCGAGTCCTACGCCGCCGATGTCGACGCGGTGTGGAAGGGCATGACCAGCGACTCGCGCATCGGCAACAAGTTCTTGTATCCCGGCCTTGGCTACGGCGGCTCGTGCTTTCCCAAGGATGTGCAGGCGGTGGTGGCGATGGGGCAGGAGGTGGGGCAACCCGCTTTCATGCTTGAGCAGGTGCATGCCACCAACCAGCGCCAGCGCGAACGCTTCATGGCCAAGGTGGATGGTCACTTCGCCCCTGCGGGCGGCAAGGCCGATTTGAAGGGCAAAAAGATCGCCGTTTGGGGCATCGCCTTCAAGCCCGGTACCGATGACATCCGCGAAGCGCCCAGCCTGACTTTGATGGAATGGCTGCTTGAGCGCGGCGCCGAAATCTGCGCCTACGACCCGGTGGCGGAAGAAGCCAGCAAGCACCACGGCATGGGCAGCCGCGTGGCCTACGCCGAAAACAAATACGACGCCCTCAATGGCGCGGCGGCGCTGGTCATCTGCACCGATTGGCCGCAGTTCAAGCAGCCCGACTTCGCCGAAATGCGCTCGCGCATGGGCGGCAAACCGGTGGTGTTTGACGGCCGCAATTTGTGGCGGGCCAAGACCGTCAAGGAAGAAGGCCTGGTGTATTACAGCGTGGGCCGCGCGCCGGTGTTGTGAAAAAAGTAGACGCGGCGGCTCGCCGCGTTGGCAAAAGACCTTGTAAAAACAACGCGCGCTCCATTTTGGAGCGTGCGTTGTTTTCAAATGGATGCACGGTGAACGCGGCGAGCCGCCGCGTCTACTTTCAAATCTTCCGGTGCTCTTCGGCCAGCAGCCCGATGCCCAAAAACACCAGCAGCATGACGACCGGCTGCCAGGGATAGGCCAACACTTGGTAGCCAAGGGCCAGCAAACCCGCCAGCGCGATGCCCATGATGCCGAACAAAAAAGCATGCAGCAGCACGAAGCCGGCCACGCGCAGCAGGAACGGGTATTTCTTCAGGTTTCTGCGGATGATCACCTCCACCGCCGGGCCGTAAATCACCATCAGGGTGGTGATTTGCGCCATGCAGATGACACCCAATTGGGTGTTTTGCATGCACCAGTGGGCAAAATCATGCAGCCAAGAGGCTGGCCACGTCGGGGCCGTGTTGGCAAGCACAAGGGTCATCATGGTTGGCTGGGTTCAGCGGCGGGGGTGGCCAAAGCGGCGGGCGCATATTTGGCGATGGCTTTGGCCAGGGCGATGTAATCATCCGCGCCATTGGAGCCGGGGGCGTAGGCGATGACCGATTTGCCAAAGCCGGGGGCCTCGGCGATTTTGATGTTGCGGCGGATGGCCGGCTCGAACACGATGCCGCCGGCCCAGGGTTCGGCCGAGCCGCGGGCCGCCTCGAAGAATTCGTACACCGATTTTTCGACTTCGGCGCCAAGCAAGGTCTGGCGCTCGTGCATGCACAGGATCACGCCGCTGACCTTGAGGTTTTCATTCAGCGCGCCCTGCACCAAGGAGACGGTTTCGAGCAATTTGCCCATGCCTTGCAGGGCCAAGTAATGCGGCTGCATGGGGATGATGACTTCGTCGGCCATCGCCAGCGCGTTGACGGTGAGCAAGCCCAGAGCCGGTGGGCAATCCACCAGCACGAAATCGAACTGGGCGCGCAGCTCGGCGGTGCGGTCGCGCAGCAAAGTTTGGGCGGTGCCGGCGGCCACCTGTTCCATCAATTCCTGCTCAAGGCCGGCCAGGTTGGTTTCCGCCGGCAAGACGCCAAGGTTGGGCCGGCCTTCGACGATGCGCACCACCTGCGATGCCGCCACTTCCGGATCGGTGAGCAGGTGGTGCAGGGTGTGCTCCAACGCGGCCGGGTCATAGCCCAAAGACAAGGTCATGTGGGCCTGCGAATCCAGGTCCACCATCAGCACGCGGTAGCCCTGGTCGGCCAAGGCCGCGCCGACATTGACGGTGGTGGTGGTCTTGCCCACCCCGCCCTTTTGGTTGAGGAAAGCGATGACGCGCGGCTTTTCCAAGCGGGGAGGCGCTTTTTTGCCGGATTTGAAGATTTTGGAGATGAAGGACATGGGGGTAATGTAGCGGCGGCGTCCTGCCGCCGTTGCCGGGAGTGAAACAAACAACGCGCGCCGGAAAAATCGGCGCGCGTGGCATGAAAGGGCGGTGGTTCGACGGCGGCGGGATGCCGCCGCCACATTACAGCTTGAAGGCCAAGGTCACCCAGTACTTCACATCGTTTTTGCGGAAGGGGTTGAACTGGGTGCTGTCATAATCGTGTTCGACGGCGATTTTGAGCGATTTGGTCGCGTCAATGGCCAGCGAATAGGCGGCGGTGGTGATGCTGCGGAAGTTCTTGCCGTCGCGCAAACTCGGGAAAAGGGTGGTGGCGGCTTCGAACTTCTGGCGGCTGTCGATTTTCCAGATGAAGTCGGCGCCCAATTGCGCTTCCGGGGTGAACGAGCCGTTGTCATCAGGGCCGTGGCTCTTGTAGCGGCCGCCCAAACCGGCGCGCCCGATCAGGGTGAATTCCTCGTCCTGCATGAAGCGGTACGACGGACCGGCAAAGGCGGAGAGTTGGTGGTTCCAGGAGACGAAATCGTTGTATTCGTAACGCACATTGGCGTACAAGCCCCACTTGGAATCCTTTTCAAACACGAAAAAATCCTGGGTGCCTTCGGCCACGAAGCGGTTTTGGTTGATTTGGCCATCATTCTTGGCATGGTCATACGAGAGGGAGGCTTTGGTGCGGCCGTCCTCATCGGTGTGCAGGGTGGACAGGCCGGCGTGGAAGGTGGTGGTGTCCTGGTTGCCCGAGGTGCCGGCCAGGCCCAAATCGGCATTGGTGTCCCAACCGGTGTCGCTGATGCCCCAAATGCCCTTGGCAGGGTCGGAGGCGGGAATGGCGCCCACTTGGGCGCCCACATCGGCGCCCAAGGCGGCGGAAGCAAAAGGCAGGGCAGCCAGCAAGGCAAAGAGCGAACGCTTCATGGAATCTCCAAAAAGAGGGGGGGTAAAAGACCGGGGAACCAAGCCGAACCGGCCTGCGGCGTCAGACGCTGTGTTGCAGGCTGTGGCGGCGGGCCAGGGTGGCGGCAATCGCCATGGCATCGGCCACATCGGAAGGTTCGGGGAGTGTAGCCAAGCCAAATTGCGCCTGCACCGCCCGTTGGATTTGCGCCTTGCCGGCCCCGCCGGAGCCGCACAGGGCCAGCTTGACCTCGCGCGGGGCAAAGGCGGTCATCGGGATTTTGCGCTTCTCCAATTCCAGCAGCACCACGCCGCGGGCGTGGCCCATGAGGATGGCGGTACGCGGGTGGGCGTAGTGGGAGAACAAATCCTCCACCGCAGCCGCTTGCGGTTTGTGCTCGTCGAGGATGCCGCCAAGGTCTTCCGAAAGTTGCGCCAGGCGGAAGGAGAGCGAATCGGTGGATTTGAATTTAAGGATGCCCGCTTCGACCAGGCGCAAATCCAAGGCGTGGGCGCCCGCAGCCACCAGTGCGTAGCCGGTGCGTTGCAGGCCGGGGTCGATGCCGAGGAAGAGCATTTGAAGTGAGGCGGCGAAGCCGCCGATTCCCTGGAACGAGCCCCGAGCGCAAGCTCGGGGGATGGATGAAGGCCGGACGAAAAACCCCGAGCTTGCGCTCAGGGCTCGTTGTTTACCCCGCGCTCGACAACTGCCCGGCCATGTCCGGCGCCGGCAAGGTGGACGAGCCCATCAGGAAGGTGTCCACCGCGCGCGCCGCGCCACGGCCTTCCGCGATGCCCCAGACCACCAGACTGGCGCCCCGGCGCGAATCGCCGGCGGCGAACACCTTGGCCACATTGGTCTGGTAATCGCCGTAGGCGGCGGTGGACAGGCCGTTGCGGTTGGTTTCCACGCCCAGCTTTTCAAACAGGGCCGGGGTGTCGGAGCCGGTGAAGCCGGCGGACAACAGCAAAATGTCGCAAGGCAACACTTCTTCGCTGCCGGCAATCACGGTCGAGGTCTGCTTGCCGGTGGCCGGGTCGGTGGTCCACTGCAAGCGCACGATTTTGATGCCGGTCAGTTTGCCGTTTTGGCCCACGAACTCCATCGGCTGCACGCCGTATTCCCGAGGGTCGCGGTCGTGTTTGGCGATGCCTTCGGCATGGCCGTAGTCGATGTAATAGGTGCCGGTCTCGCCGGGCCAGGCATGCCACTGGTCGCGCCCTGCC
>CAZVNU010000024.1:0-1067 GCA_964628335.1 uncultured Phycisphaeraceae bacterium | reverse complement strand
CGTGGCGAACCGAAGTGCCGATGCAGTCGGTGCCGGTGTCGCCGCCGCCGATGATCACCACCTGCTTGCCCTTGGCATTGATGAACTTGCCGTCCACCAAGCCCGAATCGAGCAGGCTGCGGGTGTTTTGGTGCAGATATTCCATGGCGCGGTGGATGCCGGCCAATTCCTTGCCCGGCAAGTCCAGCATGCGGGCCTTGAGGGCGCCGGTGGCCAGGATCACCGCGTCGAAATCCTTGAGCAGGGTTTCGGGCGCGATCTTCTTGGCGTCTTTGGCTTCGCCCTGGTCCGATGCGTCGCCGCCGATGTTGTGGTTGACTTTGAAGGTGATGCCTTCGGCCTCCAGCAAATCGACGCGGCGCTGCACCAGGCGCTTGTCCAGCTTCATGTTGGGGATGCCGTACATCAAGAGGCCGCCGATGCGGTCGTCGCGCTCGAACACCGTCACGCTGTGGCCGGCCTTGTTGAGTTGGTCGGCGGCCGCCAAGCCGGCCGGGCCGGAGCCGATGACGGCCACCTTTTTGCCGGTGCGCTTGGCCGGGGCATTGGCAGCGAGCCAGCCCTCTTCAAAGGCGCGGTCAATGATGGCGCACTCGATGGATTTGATGGTCACCGCCGGCGAGTGGATGCCCAGCACGCAGGCGCTTTCGCACGGGGCGGGGCAGACGCGGCCGGTGAATTCGGGAAAGTTGTTGGTGCGCGACAAACGCTCATAGGCTTCCTCCCAGCGGTTCTGGTACACCAGATCGTTGAACTCGGGGATCAGGTTGTCGATCGGGCAGCCGGTTTCGCTGTGGCAAAACGGCACGCCGCAGTCCATGCAGCGCGCGCCCTGTTGCTTGAGGGTCTTTTCGTCGGCGGATTCGTAAATCTCGTACCAGTCGCCAAGGCGCACCAGCGCGTCGCGGACGGGGGAGGACTTGCGGGGGAATTCCATGAAGCCGGTGGGTTTGCCCATGATGGTGATTGAGTGAGGGGGTGAAGGGAAGAGGGGAGAGTTGCTCCACCCCTTCGGGGTGGGATGGTTTGGGGGTTTTGTTTTCCAGGGGTGAAACCCCTGGAAAACA
>CAZVNU010000023.1:12825-13949 GCA_964628335.1 uncultured Phycisphaeraceae bacterium | reverse complement strand
GCCGGAGGGAAAGGTGCTGGTGGTTTACGACCTGGATGCTGGCATTTCCGCCATGGCGGCCGGGGCTGCGGTGTTGCAAGCGGTCAGCGGCAGGGCGGCAAGCAGAAGGGCGGTCATGGGCAGGCGCATGGAGACTCCAGGTGGGATGGGATTGGCTTTTTAAGTATCGCCGAAGAAGACGCTTTTCCCTAGGCTCGATTACAGGGTTTTCCCGTCCAAAAGTTGAAAGGTGCGCCAAAATGTTGCAGGTAGTCCAAGATGCGGCGAGAATACCCTGCCATGTTCCATGCCCAACTCGATCCCGCCTTCACCCACGACCATTATTTCGCCAATGCGCCGGCGTGGCCCGACGGGGTCAGGCCTGAATTATGCTGCACCGGCTATGGCGAATTCGTCAGCCGCGGCGGCTTCACTTGGGACAATCATCCGGAAGAAACCTGGCGTCCCCATTTGATCGAATCCGGCCACGGCATCATTCAAATCAACCACGGCAAAGCCATTGAGCTTGGCCCCGGCGACCTGTTCATCATGCGCCCCGGCGCCTTTTATCACCGCGCGGAAACCAAGGGCAAACCCTGGCGTTACCGCTGGCTGATGCTCGACGGCGCACAGGTGGGGGAAGCGCTGGCCATGAGTGAATTGCCGGTGGATCAGGTGCTCAGGCGCCCCGGCTTGGTGCGCAAGCTCGAGCCGATTTTTTCACAGATGCGCAGGGAATTGGCGGGCAGCCATCCGAAAATGCCGGTGCTTTGCGCGCTCGGCTGGGGGTGGGTGCATGCGGTGACGGCGGCAACCGTGCCCGAAACGCGGCATGGCGCGCGCGAGGTGCGCCCGGAAGGCAGCCGGGCCGGCCTGGCCGTGGCTTGGTTGCGCGAGCATTACCAAAAGGGCTGCACCGTTGAAAACGCCGCCAAGGCCGTGGGTTTGTCGCGCTCGGGATTGTTCCGCTTGTTCCGCGAGCACACCGGCCAGACTCCGAAAGCCTATTTGGATTTCCTGCGCGCCGAGCACGCCGCCCATCTGCTGCGCCAAGGCGGCTACAGCGTCAAGGAAATCGCCGCCCGTTGCGGTTATTCCGACGCCCACCATTTCACCCGCGCCTTTGCCCGCAAGATGGGAAAAAC
>CAZVNU010000023.1:315-12815 GCA_964628335.1 uncultured Phycisphaeraceae bacterium | reverse complement strand
AAAAACGCCGTTGCTGTGGGCCAAAACGGCGCCATAAGATGCCAAAATGTTGAATCTTCGGCCTGAATGTTTCCGGATCAGGGGCCGGGTGTTCCGGGTGCAAAAAAGATCATCTAAAGTGGGTTCCGTGCAGGCGCAAGTCGCGCCCTCGCCTCCCTCTCTTTTGAATGCCCATGCCCACCGTCATTCCCGCCCCAGTTCCGTCCGATCTGCCCATGACCTTTCCGAATCAACTCGCCCGCGTGGCGCAGGTGATGCGCGATCAGGAGCCGATGCTGCGCCAGGTGGCGGCGCTCTACGCCGACGCCATCCAGGCCGGCGGACTGATCCATGTGTACGCCAACGGCCATTCGCGCATGGCGACCGAGGAGATGGTCGTGCGCATGGGTGCCATGACCGGCTTTCATCCGTTGATGGCCTCCGCGCTCACCACCTTCACCGATGTGGTCGGCAACGACGGCCTGCGCATGTGCCAGGCGGTCGAAAAGGTCGAGGGCCTGGGCAAGATCCTGCTGGCCGAGGTGGAGATCGGCCCCAAGGACGTGTTTCTCGTCCTCTCGGCCACCGGCCAGACCCACGCCGCGGTGGACTTCGCGCTCGAAGCCGCCAGGCAGTATCCGGACAACCCATTGGTCGTGCTGGCTTCCATCGAGCAGTCCAAGAATGCCGCGCCCAAGCATTCCTCCGGCAAGACGCTCTACCATGTGGCCAAGGAGCACAAGTACGGCTTCCACCTCGACAACGCGATGCCGATGGGCGACCTGTCCACGCCGGTCTCGACGCCGGTGGGGGATTTTGTGGTGTGCCCGCTGTCGTCGGTCGGCGGCCTGACCGTGGTGCAGTCGCTCAACGAATTGACCATCCGCGAACTGGGCCGCCGCGGCTACAAGCATTTCATCCTGCAAAACATGCACCTGGGCGGCTACGGCGTCAACTACGACGAGTGGTTGCTCGACCAGCGCCGCCGCTATGCGCGGGCGATGAGCAACCCGGACAAGGTGGAGCCCGTGAAATGAAGCGCACCTACCTCATCAGTGCCTCCACCGGCATCGGCGCCGAAACCGCGAAGATGCTGGCCAGAAACGGCCACAACTTCTTCATCGTCAGCCGCACCGAAGCCAATTGCGCCGCGTTTGCGGCGGAATTGCGCGACTTGGGCGCAGAGGCGGAGCACTTCGCCGGCGATGTCGCCGATCCGCAAACGGCGCCCAGGGCGGTGGCCGCCTGCGTGGCCCGCTTCGGCCGCTTGGATGGACTCTTCAATGTGGCGGGCATCAGCGGCCGCAAATACGGCGACGGCCCGATCCACGAATGCACGGACCAGGGCTGGGAGACCGTGATGACGGCCAACGCCACCTCGCAGTACCGCTTCTGCCGCGAGGCGGTGCGGGTGATGCAGGCGCAAGCGCCGCTTGAAAACGGCCAGCGCGGCGTCATCCTCAACATGGCGAGCATCCTTGGCCTTCATCCCGAGCCGACCTTTTTCCGCACGGTCGCCTACGCCGCGAGCAAGGGCGCCATCATCGCCATGAGCCGCACGATGGCCGCTGCGCTGGCCGCCGAGAAGATCCGCGTGAATGTCGTCGCCCCCGGCCTCGTCCGCACGCCCATGAGCGCCCGCGCTAGCGAGGACGAGGCCATCGTGGCCTTCATGAGGAAGAAGCAGCCCCTGGTCGGGGATGTGATCGCGGTCGAGGACGCCGCCGCCGCCTGCCACTTCCTGCTCACCGACGCCAGCCGCGCCATCACTGGCGAAGTGCTGGAGGTGGATGCGGGGTGGAACTTGGTTTGATGGTTTTGGTTTTTTACTCCACCGCGAAGCGGTGGTTGTTCCTGGCCAGGGGTGAAACTCCTGGAACAAGAATTCCCTGCTCCACCACCCCTTCGGGGTGGGAGTCCTTGGGGGCTGACTTCCAGGGGTTGCACCCTTGGCCAGGAACGGGCGCCGCTTCGCGGCGCAATCCCCGAATGCGGTTTTGTCCTTTTTTCTCCAGGAACCCCCATGTCCACTCAAAACCATTTCGAAGTCATCGTCGTCGGCTCCGGCTCCGCCGGCGCCACCGCTGCCATCGCGGCCGCCCGCGCCGGCGCGCGCACGCTCGTGCTCGAACGCCTGCCCTTCATGGGCGGCACCTCGACCGCCGTGCTCGACACCTTCTACGGCTTCTACACGCCGGGCAAGGCGTCGAAGAAAGTGGTGGGCGGCATCAGCGACGATGTGATGGAGGGCCTGCGCAAGTACTCCTCCTGGCTTGAGCGCCCCAACACCCACGGCGCCGGCACCGGCGTCACCTACCACCCCGAATACCTCAAGGTGGTGTGGGAGGAATTGGCGGCGTCGGCCAACCTTAGCGTGCTGCTCAACGCCTGGGTGCAGGAAGTTCACACCGGCGCCGACAAGCGCCTGACCGGCCTGACCGTGGCCACCAAGTCGGGCCTGCAGAAGTTCACCGCCGACGTGTTCATCGACGCCTCCGGCGACGCGGACCTGTGCCACTTCGGCGGTTTCGGCTACGAGCTGGCCGGCGCGATCGACCCGGCGCAGACCCTGACCACCACCTTCAAGCTGTGCAATGTGGACGTGGCCAAGCGGAAAACGCTGAGCAAGTCGGACTTTCACAAGTTGATGGCGAAGGCTTCTGAAAGCGGCAAATACAACCTGCCGCGCAAGGAAGGCTCCGACCACATCACGCCGGTGGACCACATGACTGCCACCATCATGACCCGCCTGCCTTCGTATTACAGGAAGGGCGAAAAGATGGTCAACGCCACCGACCCGCAGCTGCTCTCGGACGCGGAAATCGAAGGCCGCAAGCAGGCCATCGAGTACATCCGCTTCCTGCGCGATTGCGTGCCGGGCTACGAGAAGTCGCAGTTGTCCACCTTCGGCATGCAGATCGGCGTGCGCGAAACCCGCCGCGTGTACGGCGAGTACCGCATCACCCGCGAAGACGTGCTGACGGCCAAGCAGTTCGACGACCAGATCGGCCTGTGCGGCGCGCCCATCGAGGACCACCACGGCGGCGTTGACACGGCCTGGGCCTACCTGCCCGAGGGCGAGTGCGTGGGCATCCCCTTCGGAACGCTGATCCCCAAGGATTCGCGCAACCTGCTGGTGGCCGGCCGCTGCTTCTCCTCCACCCACGACGCCCATGCCAGCGTGCGCTCGATGGCGCAGTGCATGGCGATGGGCGAAGCGGTCGGCGTGGCGGCCGCCTGGATGGTCCAGCGCAAGCTTGCGCCGCAGGAAATACAGACATCCGAATTGCGGGCGCAATTGCGCAAGCAGGGCGCCATTTTGGAGACGCCGAAATGATCACCCAAGCCAATATGCCAGCAAAAATGCCAGACTATTGCATCGGACTCGACTGGGGCGGCACCCGGGTCAAGATGGCGGCCGTCGCGCGCGATGGCGGATTTTTGGCGCAGGATGTGTTCGTGTCGCCCACCCAGGGCGACATCGAAGCCACGGTCAATGGTCTGATTGACAAGACCGCCGCCTTCATCGCCACGCTGGGGCGCGGCCCCAAGGGGATCGGCCTTGGCCTGACCGGCCCGGTGGATCCGGAACTCGGCGTGGTGCTGCTGCCCGGCAAGATCAAGGGCCTGGAGCAATACCCCATCGTGCCGCGTTTCCGCGAGCGGTTTCAATTGCCGGTCAAGGCACAAAACGACGGCACTCTGTCCATGCTGGCGGAAAAAACCGTCGGCGACGCCAAAGATCTGGAGTGGGCGGTGATGTTGACCCTCGGCACCGGCGTGGGCTCCGGCGTACTGCTGGAAGGCCGCATCCTCAAGGATCCGCGCTTCATGTTCGGCAGCCAGTTGGGCCATTTGGTGATGGAGGCGTCCAACACCCAGCAGTGCCTGGTCGGCGCCCAAGGCACCGGCGAAATGCTGTGCAGCGCCACGGCGTTGGCGCTCAATGTGCGCAGCGGCCTGCAGCGCGGCATCCCTTCCGTCCTGTCCGAGCGCTATTTCGCCAACGCCCACAGCGTGGACTTCCGCGCCGTGATCGAAGCGGTGGAGGCCGGCGACGCCCTGTGCCAGGACGAATTGCGCCGCTGGACGGAGAAGGTCGGCTGGTTGTTGGTCAACGCCGTCCACGCCTATTCGCCGCAGAAGATCATCCTCTCGGGCGGCGCCACCTTGGCCTCGAAGCACTTCCTGCCGCAATTGCAGGAACATGTGAACCGCCATGTGTTCCGCTTCCCCGCCGGCGCCGGCGTGCCGGTGGTGGTCTCGCGGCTGCAGGACCAGGCCGGCGTCCTGGGCGCGGCGATGATGATGTGGGCGTAGCATGGGCTTTAGCCCATGTGTCGTGGTTTGTTTTTGGTTTGGTCGCCGATTTTTATTCCATCCCATGGGCTAAAGCCCATGCTACAGAAAGCTTCCCATGTTCGAATGGTCCACCCTCACTTCCGCGCAGATTCCCGCCCTTGACCGCAACCTGCCGGTCATCATCCCCATCGGCTTGGTCGAGGCCCACGGCCCGCACCTGCCCTTGTCGGTGGACATGGACAGCGCCGCCTATTTCTCGCGCCGCATCGCCAAGGAATCCGGCGCCATCCTGGCCCCCTTGATGCCCTACGGATTCGCCGACGAGATGCGCGAGTACCCCGGCACCGTCGGTTTGCGTCCGGAAACGCTGACCGCCGTCGCGGTGGACCTGGCCGAGATGTTTCTGTTCCACGGTTTCAAAAAGCAGATCTGGCTCTCGGGACACGGCGCCAACAAGACCCCGGTCGAGCACGCCTTTTACAAAGTGTGGGAGACGCATCCTGAGCTGCAACCGGTGTATTGGAATTACTGGACCGAGGCTGGCCTCACCACCATCCACCATGCCGACAAGGGCGAGACGGAAATCGCGGTGGCCTGCGGCACGCCGGTCTTCATGGACCACGCCAAGGACTTCAAGGTCAAGAAGCCCTGGCACAAGATCCGTTCGCGTTTCGAGCTCGACCCCGCCTCCGGCGGCATCAACGGCGAGCCGACCAAGGCGGACTTTGCCGAGGGCGAACGCATGCGCGAGCAGGTGGTCAAGGTGCTGGTGGAAAAGGTCAAAGTCGCAATCGCGGCGAAATAAGGAAAACCCCATGCTCCACACCCCGCCCATCGTTCCTTTCGCCGTTGCCCGCGTGCTGGAAGCGCGCCTGATGCCCGCCGTCGGCGTCTCCAGCCCGGAGGATGCCGTGACCGTCGCCCGAGCCTTCTTGGCTGGCGGTTTGGCGGTGATGGAAATTACTTTCCGCTCAGAGGGTGCGCCCCAGTGCGTGGCGGCCGTGCGGGCGCAGGTTCCAGAGATGACGGTGGGGGCCGGCACTTTGCTCAATCCCGCCCAGGTCGCGCTGGCGATTCAAAGCGGGGCGCAATTCGGCGTGACGCCCGGCTTCAATCCCGAGGTGGTGCGCGCGGCGAATGCGGCCGGCTTCCCCCTGATCCCCGGCATCGCCACCGCCGGCGAACTGGAGCAGGCCTTGGCGCTGGGCTGCTGCGCGGTCAAGGCTTTTCCGGCCGAGCAGCTCGGCGGGATCGCCTTCCTCAAGGCGTTGTCCGGCCCGTACCTGCAGACCGGCATCAAGATTATCCCGATGGGCGGTGTGGGCCCGGCCAATGCCGCCGCCTACGCCGCGCTGCCCATCGTGGGCGCGCTCGGCGGTTCGTGGATGGCTGCGCCAGAACTGATCAAAGCCAAGGATTGGGCCGGCATCACTGCGCTGGTGCGCCAAGCCGTTGCTTTGGCCAAAAAACCGCAGCTGTGAGGGGGCAGATGAGGGCAATCGGGCTGGCCGGTATTTTGCCCTTTACAATTCCCCCCATGCCCGCCAAACGCCCATCGTCCAGGAAAGCCGCCACGCCGTCAGCCCCGCTGACTTTGGCTGGTTTTCAAGCCCATATTCACCAGAAGTATTATGCCGCCGATGCGGCGCGCGGCACGCCGGGCACTTTCATGTGGCTGGTGGAAGAGGTGGGGGAGCTGGCCACCGCCTTGCAAAAATCAGCCGGGCAGGGGGGCAAGACTTCCGGGCATAGCGACCCGGCCGGCGAATTCGCCGATGTGCTGGCTTGGTTGTGCACCCTGGCCAACATCAACGGCGTGGATTTGGATGCCGCCGTCAAGGCCAAATATTTCAGCAAAAAGTCGCCCAAGGGAGTGAAATGACCATGTTTGAAGATTCTCGCAAACACAGCGTGCCGCCCGGCACCCAAGCCTTTGGCATGGGGCTGTTTTTGGCCACCCTGACCATGCTGTTTCTGGCGGGATTGCTGGTGTATTGGATTGTGCGCCTGCGCACCAGCCATGACCCGGCCGGCTTGCCCTTGCGCAGCATGGAGGTGCCGTGGCTGCTGTTCGTGTCCACTCCGTGCATGTTGCTGGCCAGCGGCTGCATTCACCATGCATTGGGGCGGATTGCGCGCGGGCAAACCCTGGCTTTCAAACGGGCATTGGTGGCGGGCGCGGTATTGTCAGTGGCATTTGTTTGTTTGCAGATTCCCGCTTTGTGGGAATTGTGGCAAGAACATTGGCGGTCTCGCGCGCATCTTGGTGCGGGAAACAACCACGAGGCATTGGATTTGTCGGTCAAACTCGACGATGCCAATCCACTCAAGGGCCAGCATGCCTTTTACGGTTCCGTTTTGTTTCTGATCGCCATCCACGGTGCGCATGTGCTGGGCGGCATCATTCCCTTGGGCATGGTGCTGTTTGGCGCGGCCAAGGGCCGCCACACGCCGGCCGCTCACACTTCGGTGCGCATGCTGGTGTGGTACTGGCATTTCCTTGACTTGGTGTGGCTGGCATTGTTTGGAACCTTCCTGGTTTTGGGCTAAACCATGCGCCGCCTGTTTTTTTTGATGTCGGGCTTGATCGCGGCAACCGCCATGGCCCATGGCGAGCTGTCCGATCGCATCGCCCTGTTGGATGGCCAAATCGAATCGCACCCGGCGGTCGCATCCCTGTATGTGGAGCGGGCGAACTTGCTGGCGCAGGACGGGGCTTTTGACCAGGCCTTGGCTGATTTGGGCCAGGCGGAGAAACTGGCCCCCAAGGTGGCGGTTTTCCCGCCGCTCAAGGCGCAAATCTTGCTGGATGCCAAACGCCCCCAAGACGCGGTGGCGGCGATTGCCGGTTTTGCCAAGGACCACCCCAAGCACGGCCAGGCTTGGTGGCTGCTTGGCCAAGCCCGCCTGTTGGCAGGTGACGCCCCCGGCGGGGGGGCGGCGTTGGATGCGGCCATTCCGCTGATGAATCCTTTGCTTCCCGACCATGTGTTGTTGCAGGCCCAAGCGCAGGCCAAACCGGCGGAAGGGCTCAAGCGGCTGGAGGCCGGCATGGCGCGCCTTGGCCCGTTGGTGGTGCTGGAAGAGCAGGCGGTGGCGCTGGAAGTGGAAATGGGACGCAAGGCGGCGGCCGTGCGGCGGCTGGAGGGGGTGATTGCCCAGATGCGGCAGCGAAAACTGCGCACCGACAAATGGGTGCAGTGGCGGGAAAAAATCGCCGGCGGCCACTGACTGCAGGGCATTTGCCACTTGCGTTCGGGGATGGGGCGGCTACCATGACCCGCATACAGACGGACATTGGAATTTCAGGCCTTTATCCCGTTTTCCTTTTCATACTGCATGGCCACGCCCTCCCCCGATCAAGTCTTGTTTCGCTGCCATGCGTGCCGCCAGAAATTCGCGGTCAAGCCTTCGCGCATCGGGGCCAGATTCAAGTGCACCAAATGCCAAGTCGTGTTGCAGGTGCCGGCGGAAAACGCCTTGGACCGGCCCGAGGCGTCCAAACCCCAAGTCAGAGTGCAGACGGCCCAGGTGAAGTCCGGCGCCGATTCCATCAGCGAATTGTCGTTTGATGACTTGCCGGCCCTGTCAGCGAGCGCTTCAATGGCGGTGGACGCGCCCAGCGGTCAGCCAGAACCGGAAGTGAAAAAAACATCCGCACCGAAACCGGAAGAAGCGGCACCCGAAGAAAAAACCGAAGCAAAAACCGGAGCGGATTCCAAGGCGGAGTCCGTGGATGGGCGTCCCAAGCCGTCTTCGGTGATTCCCAAAGGCAAAAAAGCCTGTCCCAATTGCGCCCATGTGTGTCCCGGTATGGCCCTGTCATGCCCGCTTTGCCAGCATCGCTTTGAAGTCGCCGCGCCCAAGCCCAAGCCGGTTGAAACCGGTGCAAGCGCCAGTCCGGCGGACTCAGCTGCCGGCGGCGAAGCGGTCGCTTCCAAACCGGAGGCCAAGGCGGCTTCCAAGGCAGGATCCCCGGCGCTCAAACCCAAAAAAGATTTGGGCAAGGCGCTGGACGATGCCGTCACCATTCGCGGCAAGGGCGTGAGCCGCCCGGTCGAACCGCCGATGTGGATGGATGAATTGGTGTATGGCACCGCGTTCAAGATGGGTTTCGCCGGCCTGTCCTGCATGGCGGCATCGTTGGTGATTTTCATCCAGCTGGACAGCCCGGAGTCGGCGCGCAACGCCTTTTTCCTGATCCGTTGGCTGTACCCCTTTGGGGGGCGCTGGGTGCCGTCCCTGCTGTGTTTGGCGGCTGGCGTGGCTCTGTTGTATTTCGCGATCAAGCCGGTGGTTATCCACCTCAAGCGCGAGCGGGAACTGCAAAAACCGGTTGATCCTTTCGATGAGTGATCGGCAAGCCCAATGGAATAGATTGGAAAACAATTCGCAGCCTATGTAACATAGGCGTGCCCTCAGCGTCTTTCAGGTAACCCCCTTTCAAGGAACCCGCCATGCGTCCCGCCCAATTCAACTCCGTCGTTTGCGCCTCTTTGCTGGCCCTGCCGTTGGTGCTGGCCGCGGCCGGTTGCCGTGGCCAGCGGGTGGATCCATACAAGGACACCGGCAATGAGTTGGATGACGGCCGCATCCTGCCGGCCGCGCTGCTTGAGTTCTCCGACCAGGCGCCCAAGGTGATTTCGCAGAACCTGGCCAATGCGCCGGTGATCAAGGAAATTCCCGGCGAGGTCAAAGTGGTTCTGGGCAGCATTCGCAACCTGACCACCAGCACCAACACCAGCGAATTTGAAATCGTCACCCACCGCATTCAAAACGCGCTGATCAACAACCAGTCCTCGGGCAAGTTGGCCTTCCTGATGGACCGCGCCCGCATGAAGGAAACCGCCGACCGCGAAGAGGTGGTCAACGCCAACGGCACGCGGGCCAATCCGCCGGCCTACGACGCCGCCACCACATTCGTCATGAACCTGGATGTGAACGAGTCCTCCCGTGCCGGCACCCATCTGTACTACATGCATGTGACGCTGACCCATTACGGCAGCAACCGCATCGTGTTGTCGGATGATTACCAGATCAAGCACCAAACCAAGTGAACATGCGCCCCTTCCCCTTTGCCCGTTTACCAAAGCCCGCCGCGCCCGTCGCGGCGGCTTTTCTGTGCGCGGCCCTGCCAGCCATTTTGCTTGCCGCCTGCGCCGCCGACCCAAGCAACACCACCCGTTTCAGCGTGGAGGATTTCGAGGAAATGGGCGCCAAGATGGCCAAAAGCCTGCAAACTTGCCCGGCCATCCAAAAACGCGTTGCCAGCGATGCTCCTTGGCTGGTCTCGGTGCAAAAAGTCACCAATTTGTCGAGCGATATTTTGACGCCGGGCGAGCAGTGGTATGCGGTCAAGCGCGTGCAAGCCAGCGCCCCGATCCAAAAAATGTGGGAAAGCCACCGCATTCAGTTCGTTTTGAATGCCGAGGAAGCCGCATTGCAAACGGGGGCGCAGCCGGAGGAATTCGACGCCAACTATGCCAAAGACCGCAGGGTGACCCATGTCATCACCGCGACCTACCGTTCGGCCACCCGCAACCAAAGCGATGTGCGCAGCGATCTGTATGTCTGCATCTTCGAGATGAAGGAATTGGCCACCGGCATCAGCGTGTGGTCGGACGAATTCACCATCAAACGCCAGGCTTTTGGAAGTTTGAGGGACTAATCATGGCTACCTGCAACCCGGAAAAACGCGCGTCGTTGCCATCACGAGCCCTGAGCGCAAGCTCAGGGGGTTTGCCGGGTGTCATGTGCATGGCCCCTGGGCGTGCGCCCAGGGCGCGTTGTTTGCCGGCGCTATGCGCCGCCCTTTTTTGCTTGGGCTGCGCCAGCACCCCCATGAACACCCCCGTGGTGGAAATCAAAACCGGCGACTGGCTCGGGGCGCAGAAACTCACGGCGGCGGAAATCAGCAACGACACCTCCGGCCGCCGCTGGATGCTTTCGCGCATGCGGGCCGGCGTGTGCGCGCTGGATGCCGGCGACACCCGCGCGGCGTTGGCGCATTTTTCCGAAGCCTACGGCATCATCCGCACCCAGGGGCTCAACGCCGACCGCACCATTCCGGCCTATCTCATCAATGAAAGCGTCAAGATTTGGAAGGGCGAGCCCTTTGAGCAGGCCATGATGCTGGCGTATTATGGCATTTTGCAGGCCAAACTCAATTCGTGGGACAACTGCCGCGCCGCCAGCGACAACGCGCTGTTTTCACTGCGCGATCTGGAGCGCACCGACGGCACCGGCATTGATGCCGTTTCGCTCGCCGCCCGCAGCCGCGCTTACGAGGAGGCCAGGGCGAACGGCCTTTCCGACGAGGAAGCCAGGGCCGCCACCGAAAAACGCGCGTCCAAAAGCGGCTACCTGACCACCCCCACTGATTTTGTGCTCGGCCATTTGCTGATGGCCATTGCCGCCCAGCAGATGAAGCGGCCGGAGGAAGCCGCCGACCATTTCGCACGGGTGGAGCAGTTGCGCCCCGAATTGGCGGTGGACCTCAACACCCTGCGCGCCGACCGCTACAACGCGGTGCTGGTGGTGGGCTATGGCCTGGGGCCGCGCAAAGAGGCGTTCGCCCCCGGCGGCGACGGTTTGCTGGCCGACAAAACCTGCACCCGTTATGTGCCGCAAACCGCGGATGACGGATTTTCGCGCCTGATCGTCTCGCCGGTGGGTAGGACAGCCAGCACCCATTTCCCGGTGCTGAACCTCAACCGCATGGCCGCCGACCACCGTTGGCGCGACCTTGAAGATGTGCGCAAGATCAAAAGCGTGGTGGGCAATGTCGCGGCGGTGGGGGGCGCCTTTGTGCTGCTTGACGGCTTGAATCGCCGGAGCAAGGAACAGGCCCTGATCGGCTTGGGCGTGCTGGCGGTGGGCGCGGCCATGAAAGCCACCACCCATGCCCAGACTGAATATTGCGACACCTTCCCCCAGCGCATGTTCGTGGTGCCGCTGTGGCTTGACGGCCCCACCGCCGTCAAGGTGGAGTTGCCCGGCCAGCACGGCGCGGCGGCGGCGTTTGTGGTGACCCCGGCCAAAACCGCGCAGGCGCCGGCCACCATGACCTATGTGCGGTTGCCGGGAATGTAGCGGCGGCATCCTGCCGCCGCTACATTTATTTCAACGCCGCCATGATCCCGGCCTGCACCGCCTTGGCGTCGGCCTTGCCACCGGACAGTTTTTTGGCCTGCCCCATCAGCATGCCGACGGCTTTGAGGTTGCCGGCTTTCAGGTCTTCGATCGCCTTGGCATTGGCGGGGTCGCCCAGCAATCGCGCCACCAAGGCGTCGATGGCACCGGAGTCGGTGACTTGGATCAGGCCAGCCGCTTCCGCCACTTGCGCGGCATCGGCAGCGGGGTTTTCGCAGCAGGCGGCCAGCAGTTTTTCGGCATTGCCGGAGCCGACCTTGTTGTCGGCCAGCAGTTGCAAAATGCCGGTGATTTGCCCGGCGGAAGCGCCCAGTTGGTCGATGTTCTTGCCCTGGCCGTTGGCCAGTTTGCTGGCGGTGTTGCGCAGGAATTTGGCGGCGGATTTGGCATCGGCGCCGGCCGCCAGCATGCCTTCAAACAGGCGGGCGACGCCCGGCTCATCGGCCAGGGCCTCCGCATCCTTGGCGTCCAGGCCCAGCTCGGCCACCCAGCGGGCCTTTTTCACGTCCGGCGCCTCCGTCAATTGCGTCTTGATGCGCGCCAGCCACGCCTCGTCCATTTCGACCTCGACCAGATCCGGGTCGGGGAAGTAGCGGTATTCATCGGCGTCTTCCTTCTCGCGCTGGGGCAGGGTGGCCATCTTCACATCGTCCCAGCCGCGCGTGCTCTTGCTGCGCGAGCCCATCACCTTGCCATCCGCCACCCATTGCTCGATCTGGCGCAGATATTCGTGGTTGATGGCGCCTTCCACCGCGCGGAAGGAGTTGAGGTTCTTGACCTCCACGATCGGCGTCTTGTAAGTGACGCCGTCTTTTTCAATGATGACATTGATGTTGGGTTCAAAGCGCATGTGCCCCTGCTGCATCACGCCCTCGGTGACCCCCAGCGCGCGGCACAGGTCGCGCAATTGCTTGCTGAACACCACCACTTCCTGCGCGGTGGTGAAGTCGGGTTGGGTGACGATTTCCAGCAGCGGGGTGCCGGCGCGGTTGAGGTCGACGATGGCGTGGGCGATGGCCCCGCCGCCGGGGGCGTCGTGCATCAGTTTGCCGGCGTCCTCCTCCAGG
>CAZVNU010000023.1:0-305 GCA_964628335.1 uncultured Phycisphaeraceae bacterium | reverse complement strand
GATCTCCAGCCAGCCTTCGCCGCAGATCGGTTTGTCGTACTGGCTGATCTGGTATGACTTGGGCAGATCGGGATACCAATACGCCTTGCGGTCCCACTTGGCGCGCTTGGCAATTTTGCAATTGAGCGCCAGCCCGACCAGCACCGACTTTTCCAGCGCCTCTTTGTTCATCACCGGCAGGGTGCCGGGCATGCCCATCACCACGCCGTCAAGCAGGCTGTTGGGGGACGCGTCGAAATGATCCGGGTGCGCCAGATTGGGCGCGCTGGTCCACATTTTGCTGCGGGTGTTGAGTTCAACATGGA
>CAZVNU010000022.1:10144-13973 GCA_964628335.1 uncultured Phycisphaeraceae bacterium | reverse complement strand
CGAGCCGCCCGCCGGATTTGCGGGTGGGGACACCCGCGCTCCAACAAGCCCGTGCACTGTTGACCCGCCAGCCCTGGGCACGGACGACTTCGCTGTCCGTGGCACCCATCCTGCCTACAATTCGGGCCTATGAAACGCGTCCTTTCCGGCTTGCAGCCTTCCGGCCAACTCCACATCGGCAATTACGCCGGTGCCATCCAGCAATTCCTGCGCATGCAGCGCGACCATGAGATGTACATTTTCGTGGCTGCGTACCACGCGCTGACTTCCGCCAAAAACGGCGATGAACTGCGCGCCGCCACCCGCCAGGTGGCGATTGACTACTTGGCCTTCGGCCTTGATCCGTCGCATTGCCACTTGTACCGCCAGCAGGATGTGCCGGAAGTGACCGAGTTGGCCTGGTTGCTCTCCTGCGTGTGCCCGACCTCGCTGATGGAAAAGGGCGTGGCCTACAAGGACAAGGTGGCCAACGGGTTGGCCGCCAACATCGGGCTGTACACCTACCCCATTCTGCAGGCCGCCGACATCTTGTCGGTGGACCCCGACTTGGTGCCGGTGGGCCGCGACCAGGTGCAGAACATCGAAATCTGCCGCGATCTGGCCGCCAAGTTCAACCGCCATGTCGATGGCGAAATCTTCCGCCTGCCCGAGTACCGGGTGCGCGAAGACGCCGCCATCGTGCCGGGGGTGGACGGCAAGAAAATGAGCAAGTCCTATGGCAACACCCTTGATCCGTTCATGGACGAGAAGCCGCTGCGCAAGCGCATCATGGGCATCACCACCGACTCCAAAGGCGTGGACGATGTGAAAGTGCCGGAAGACTGCACGATTTACCAAATCTACGCCGCGCTGGCCGGCACCCAGGACCACCGCACGCAAACGCTGGCCGACCGTTACCGCACGCCGGGCATGGGCTATGGCCACGCCAAGCAGGAGTTGTTTGAACTGATCATGGACCTGTTCGGCCCGGCCCGCACCAGGCGCGCCGAACTGATGGCCCACCCGACCCTGGTGGACGATGTGTTGACCGCCGGCGCCAAAGCCGCGCGCGAAAAAGCGCAGCAGGTGACGGCCAAGGCGCGCGCGGCCTGCGGGCTTTGATTGGCGGCGAAAAAGTGGACGCGGCGGCCCGCCGCGTGTAAAACTCCATCCAGACGACGCGCGTCGTCCGTTCGGCGCGCGTCGTCTGTTTCCGCCTCCAGCGAACGCGGCGGGCCGCCGCGTCTACTTCATGCCCATCCTTGCCCAATCCGTGTCGCCCATCGACTGGTCCATCGTCGCCGTGTTCCTTGTCGGGGTGGTGGCGTTTGGCTTGTATGTCAGCCGAAAAAAGGGGCGGGGCGGCCTGCGGAACCGTGAATTCTTCCTCGCCGGGCGCAATATTCCGGCCTGGGTGGCGGCGGTGTCCTTGGTGGCGACCTCGCTTTCGGCCGCGACCTTCATCGGCGGGCCGGCGGAATCGTTCAAGGGTGATCTGACCTATTTGTTCTTCAACAATGTGGCCGGCACGCTGGGGGGCCTGCTTGCGGCCTGGTGGTTGATCCCGGCGGCGTGGAAGGCCGGCGGCGAAACGCCCTATGCCCTGCTGGAGCAGCGTGGCGGCCCCATGGCGCGCCGCGCGGCGGGGGTGACTTTTCTGGTCGGTCGTTTGCTGGCTTCCGGCGCGCGGCACATGATCACCGGCACCGCCTTTTGTTACCTGGCCTTTGGCGAATTGCGCCATGACCAGGCCTGCATGGCCATTGCCGTCTGCGGGGTGCTGGGCACGCTGTATGCGGCCAAGGGCGGGGTGAAGGCGGTGATTTGGACCGATCTGGTGCTGTTCATCGTGCTGCTGATCGCCATCGTGGCCTGTTTCGTGGTGCTGCGGCAACGGGTGCCGGCCGAGCCGGCAGAGGTGGTGCGCGCGATGCAGGACAGCGGCAAATTGAAACTGCTGGATTTCTCCTTCAACCCCGCCAGCCCCTACACCGTGTGGGCGACACTGGCCGGCGTGTTGTTTTTCGCCGCCGCCTACGGCGCCGACCAGGATTTGGCCCAGCGCATGCTGACCACCAAGTCGCCGGCCAGCGCGGCGCGCTCGCTGGTCATGGGCGTGCTGGCGGCCATCCCGCTCAATGCGGTGTTCTTGCTGCTGGGTGTGTGCCTGTGGGTGTATTACCGGCGTCCGGACCTGATGGGGCTGGCGCAAGCCGAGGAAGTGAAGGAGGGGGCGATGGTGTTCCCGCAATTCATTCGCGACCATTTGCCGGTGGGCATCAAGGGGCTTTTGATGGCGGGCTTGGCGGCGACCTCGCTGGGCGCCTTGGCATCGGCCATTGCGGCGATGGCCGCCAGCGTGTGCACGGATTTGGCGCCCGGCAAAACCTGGCATCCGCGCTGGGTGTCGGTGGGGGTGGGTTTGACCCTGACATTGGTGGCGCTGGGCTGCTACGGGGTGTTCGTCGCCGACCAGGGCAACAGCAGCCTGATTCAATTCGCGCTGGCGGTGATGACGGTGGCCTACACCGGTTTGCTTGGCGTGTTCGCCTGCGTGTTGTTCACCAAGCGCGGGACGACGGCCAGCATGGTGTGGGCGCTGGCGGTGGGCGCCGCGGTGGCGCTGGCCCTGTGGTTCGTGCCGGTGGTGCCCCAGGACGGGGGCTGGAAGCGCCTGGCCTTTCCCTGGGTGATGCTGCTGGGCTCCTTGGCGGCCTTTGCGGTGTGCGCGGCGGGGAAGCGAAAAGAAAACCAGATCATTTTTGACGCGTGATGCAGCCCAGATCCACCACGATTTTGCCGGGGAAAAACGCGTCCGCATTGAGGGTGTTTTCATCGACGAAGGTGAACACCACCGCATTGACGCGGTTGTTTTCGCTGAAGATCAAATCGCCCCGCCCCGGCCCGGCGTAGGCGCCGTTGGCGTGTTTTTGGGCGTGGAAATGCACATGGGCCAGGCCGTCGCGCAGTTTGACGAACAGGGATTCGGGCGGCAGGTAGGTGCCGTCATGGCTGCGGCTGACGGGGGCGATGGCCTCGAAGATCACTTCGTTTTGCTCATTCCACCGCAGCAGGCCGCCGTGCTCGCTGCGGGTGTCGGCAAGGTCGCGGTCGGCTTCTTTGAAGAGGGCGGCGACGAGGGCGGGGTTGGCGCGCAGGCCACGCAGGATTTCGGCGCAGACGGCGGCGTCGGTCGGGGAGGGCTGCGCTTGGCCCAGGAGCGGGGCGTCTTGGGTGCGGGGGACGGGGGGGCCAAGCGGGGTGAACGATTGGGTCCACAAGTTGCGCCTGGCAAGGGCCAAGCCGCGCGGGGCGGCAAGGGGTTGGTCTTTGCGCTGGGGGAGGGCGGATTGGGTTTTGACGATTTCAAGTTCCTCCTCGACCAGTGGCGCCGACGCGAGGGCCGGCATCATGTTTGCCAGGAAGGCCAACCGGCTTGCCGCCGGAATCTTGGCGGCCCAAAGGCGCATGTCCGCGGCTGAACAGGTGCGCGCATGGATGAACCAGGCGGCATTCCGGAGCCGCTCGTCCTTCAGGTTCTCCCGGCTGACGAGGGCTGCGGTGAGGAGCACCTTGGCGCCGGCGGGGGTGGATATTTTTTCAACCGCCAGCCGTTCGGGGCGTTGGTCTTCCGGCGTTTCCCAATCCGGCAGACCCCACCGCAGAACCAGCGCTTCAAGCGCCCGTTTCTCCTTCCTCTCCCCCGCCTCCTTGCAGATCCATTTCCACAACACCCTCTCAATCCCCTTGCAATCCCTTTCCACCCATTCCCAAAATTGCGCCTCATCCAACGCCAGCACCCTGGCCGCCGCCGCCTTGCGCACCGGGAAGGGCGCGTTGCCCAGCGCCG
>CAZVNU010000022.1:0-10134 GCA_964628335.1 uncultured Phycisphaeraceae bacterium | reverse complement strand
CGCCAGAGCAATTTCGTGTCGTTGACCTGTTCCACCGCCGACACCCGCGCCAACTCGCCGGCCTCCGGGTTGCGCAGGATGGCCGACGGAGATCCGGGGCCCAGGCAGGCGGTCAACAGCAGAGCGGCGGTAAGGAGGGTCGGCTTTAGCCGACCTGTTCCGCGTGAGAGTGGGGCGCAAGCGTTGGGATGAAGGGGCACTGATTTTTCCTGGGGCGGTTGGGGTTCCGGCGTGCATCGGGTCGGCTGAAGCCGACCCTCCCTTATTTCACCGGCAAATCCATCCGGTATTCCAACTTCACCCCGCCCAGCGCGTTGAGCATGTCGCGCATCTGGCCGGGTTGGAGGTTGGTCATGTCGATGCCGTCGGCGCCGTGGCAGGCCCCGGTGATGCGCGACAGCAGACCGCCTTTTTCATAGCGGATGACCGAGACCGGGGCGTCGGCCTTGAGGCCGGCGGCTTGGCGGGCGGTGGCGATGGCGTCGTCAAGGTAGCCCACGGCGTCCACCACTTTGAGTTTGAGCGCGTCGTTGGCGGTGTAGATTTTGCCGTTGGCAAAGGCGGCGATCTCCTCTTTGGTGGCGCCGTTTTTACCCAAACGACCGGCTTCCACCACCGCGTGGAAGCGGTCGTAGGCGGAGTTGAGCAAGCCGCCGAGCACTTCTTGGGCGGCTTTGCCGGCCGGGGTGAGTTCGCCCTTGTCGTCATGCCAGGAGACGAACAGATCGTTGGCATCGGCCTTGTGCGGCGAGCCATCGGCGATCACGGTGTTCATTTCGACGCCGAATTTTTTGGCCAACCCGCCCAGCGCGGGGATTTGGGCGATCACGCCGATGGAGCCGGTGATGCCGGTGGGCTCGCACACGATGCTCTCGCAGGGCATGGCGATGTAGTAGCCGCCGCTGGCCGCCACGCCGCCGAAAGAGGCGATCAGTTTCACATCAGTATGGCGTTTTTTGAATTCCATCAGCGCGTGGTGCATCTGGTCCGAGGCCGACACGCCCCCGCCGGGCGAATCGATGTGCAGCACCAGGGCGGCGGGAGGGGAGGCATCCAGATGGTTCAGGGTCTTGGAGAGATACGCGGCCTGGGTGTCGTCGATGCCGCCTTTGATCTCCACCACCACGATGCGCTGGCGGTTGGTGAAGTCGGCCGGAACGCCGCCGACCAGCGTTTTTTCCGGTCCGCCGGCACCCATCAGCAGGGCGATGATGCCGGCCAGGTAAAAGTTGGCCAGCAGCGAAAAGAGGGCGACGCCGACCAAGATCCGTTTGAGGATTTTCATCAAACCGCCCTGCTTGTTGCTCTGGCAGCAGCAGGCGGGGGCGATTTGCAAAACGGCGGGTTGGGGCGTATTGGGAACAAGTTCGGACATGGGGAGCCTTTGGGGGACGGAGGTGGGCGTATCCTACCCACCCCGGCCTTTTTTCCCAGTCCTTGTTTTCAAATGCGAGCCCCATGCGCCATCTTCATCTTGACCCCGTCGGCGGCATCGCCGGAGACATGTTTCTGGCCGCGCTCATTGATTTGGGCTGCCCGGCGCAGGTGATCGTGGAGGGCTTGCGGCATTTGAAAACCGAGCAGCCGTGGAAACTGTCGGTGCGGCGCGTGATGCGCCATGAGATCGGCGCCGCCCATGTGACGGTGGCGGTGGGAGGCGCCGGGCTGGTGGCCCACAGCCATGACGATGACCACGGCCATGACCACCACGGCCACGATCATGATCATCGCCATGGCCACGCACATGACCATGCGCATGCGCACGGACACGCGCACGGCCATGATCACGCGCATCGCCATGGTCACAGTCATTCATCCACGGCGCATGACTCGCGGAGTCATGCCACGCATGCGCATACCAGCGCCAAGGAAATCTTCGGCATGGCCGCCACCCTGCCCGGCCCCATGCGGGTGCGCGACCGCGCCACCGCCATTGTGCGGGTGTTGGCCGAGGCCGAGGCGCGGGTGCACGACAAAAAGGTCGAAGAGGTGCATTTTCACGAGGTCGGCGCGGTGGATTCCATCGTCGACATGCTCGGCGCGGCCATCGCCCTTGAATGTCTGGGCATCGACAGCCTGTCGTGCGGGGCGCTGCCCATCGGCTCGGGCTTTGTGAAATGCCAGCACGGCATGATGCCTTTGCCGGCCCCGGCCACCGCCTATGTGCTCGCAGGCTGCCCGGTGCGCCAGATTGAGTTTGACAAGGAAACCGTGACCCCCACCGGCGCGGCGATCGTCAAGGCGCTGTGCGCGTCGTTTGGCGCGGCTCCGGAAATGACCTTGGCTGGCACCGGTTACGGCGCCGGCAGTCGCGACGACGCCCACGCGCCGAATTTGCTGCGGGTGATGATGGGGGAACGGTAAAATGGCCGCGCGGACTTCGGTTCCTTCAACCTCTTTTTTGATTTCCCCATGTCCTTCTCCTTCATCAAAATGCACGGCCTTGGCAACGACTATGTCTACGCCGAAGGCTTCACCCAATCCTTCCCCGACCCGGTGCAACTGGCCGTGGAGGTGTCGCACCGCAATTTGGGCATCGGCGGCGACGGCCTGATTCTGGTGCTGCCGCCGCAGGATGGCGTGGCGGCCGATGCGCGCATGCGGATGTTCAACGCCGACGGCTCGGAGGGCGAGATGTGCGGCAACGGCGTGCGCTGCGTGTGCAAGATGGTGGTGGATCACAAGCTGGGCGCCGGCCATGCCAACAACCCGCTGCGCCTGCAAACCGGGCGCGGGGTGCTGTCGCTGGCCTATGCATTGGGTGCCGACGGCAAGGTGGCGCAAGTGCGGGTGGACATGAGCCCGCCGATCTTGGACCCATTGCAAGTACCGGCCCTGCCGCAAAAAATGCGGCCCACCGGCCAGGCGCAGACATTTGTCGTCTCGGTGCCGGACGCGCCGCGCGTGCATGAAGCGACGCTGGTTTCCATGGGGAACCCGCACGCGGTCATCTATGTGCCGGAGGTGTCGGATGCCACCAAGGCGCAATTGCTTGAGGATGGCAAGGCATTGGAGTTCCACCCGGCCTTCCCCCGGCGCATCAACATTCATTTCGTGCAGGTGCTGGCCAAGGATGCGGTGCGGGTGCTGCACTGGGAGCGCGGCAGCGGCCCGACTTTGGCCTGCGGCACCGGCGCCTGCGCGGTGGCGGTGGCGGGCATGCTCACCGGCCGCACCGGGCCGGAGTTGCTTGCGCACCTGCCAGGCGGCGACTTGCGCCTGGCCTGGGGCGGCAACCCGGCCGATTCAGTGTTCATGACCGGGCCGGCGACCGAAGCCTTTGCCGGCGTGTGGCCGGGGTGAGCCCGGGCATTCAAAAAGCTCCCTTGAAAAGCGCAACGCGCGCCGACATGTCGGCGCGCGTTGCGCTTTTCAAGGGAGCTTTTTGAATGCTGATCCCAACGCATCATGCCGACTGGTTTTCGCGCAGCCGGTTGTGGTAGCCGCGGCTGGGGGCGCCACCGACAGCGGGGGGGGCGGCGGCCGGGGCGCCAAGAACGCCAAGGGCGGCGCCAAGGGTGCCGGCGGTGGCGGGCGGGGCGGCGGCAGGGGTGGCGGCAGGGGCGGGAGTCGCCGGGCGCATGGCGGCCTGGCTGGTATTGCCGGCGCCGCGCACCACATTGTTGCGGGCGCAGTTGACGGTCAGGGGTCGGCCTTGGAAGTCGTGGCCAGCCAGGGCGGCCACGGCGGCTTCGGCTTCTTTTTCGCTGGTCATCTCAATGAAAGCGAAGCCGCGCGGGCGGTTGGTTTCACGGTCAAGGATGATGGTGGCACGCGACACTTCGCCGTGGCGCGCGAACATTTCCTTGAGTTCCTCGGCCTTGGCCGAGTAGGGGAGATTGCCCACATAGATGCTGATGATGGACACGGATGATGCTCCTGAGGCGCGGGGCGGGGGAAGATGCGTAAAGCGGAAGTGTGTCCAAAATAAGGGGACGGGGGGCGGATGCCAAATATTTTTTCCAAAAGCGGCGGTCCGCCGCGTGGGAATGGGAATGCAAAAACAACGCGCATCCCCGTGGGGCGCGCGTTGTTTTCAAGTGAATCTGCGGTGAACGCGCCGGGCCGGCGCGTCTTTTACCGGAACAGCGAAAGCAACTCGTCCTTGCTCAGGCTTTGCAGCAGGCCGGCGCCGGCATTGACCATGTCCTGCTCGCCGCCGATCACCGCGTTGGCCAGGCGGCGTTTTTCATCCTGCAATTCCAGGATGCGCTGCTCCACCGTGTCTTCGCAGACCAGGCGGTAGGCGAACACCGGGCGGGTTTGGCCGATGCGGTGGGCACGGTCGATGGCCTGCGCCTCGACGGCGGGGTTCCACCACGGGTCCGTCAGGTTGAGGCCCACGCCGCCGGCCTTGAGGCTGATGAGGAACACCGGGATGTCCTTGTCGTTTTGGAATTGCGCCACCACTTCCTTGCGGTTGCGGGTGGTGCCGTCGAGCATCAGGGTGCGGATGCCCTTGGCGTTGAGGCGCTTCTCGATGATGGCCAGGAACGAGGTGAACTGTGAGAACACCAGCGCCTTGGAGCCTTCCTCCATGATTTCGACCAGGCGTGATTCCAATTCATCCAACTTGGCCGAGGGCGCGTTGGGATCCGAGCCGGTGATGAGGGCCGGGTGGCAGGCGGCTTGGCGCAGGCGCAGCAAGGCTTCAAGCACCATGAAGGCGTTGTTGCCGGTGGTGGTGGCGGCGCCGTCGGCATCCAGGCGGGTGGAGAGCTGGGTGCGGTACCAGGCCTTGAGTTCGTCGTAGGCGCGCTTCTGCTCGGGCGACATGACGCAGCGCAAAGTCTGCTCGGTCTTGGCGGGCAGGTCGGAGAGCACCTGCTCCTTGCTGCGGCGCAGGATGAAGGGGCGGATGGCGCGGGCCACGCGGGCCAGGGCGGCGGTGGGCGCCTTGGCGGGCGGGCGCACGCGGGCGCCGGGCAGGTCGGGGTCCTGCGCGTCGTCGTCGGCGTTGTCCGCCGCCAGTTCCTCGGCCTGCGCTTTGGCCGCGGCGAGCAAGGCGGCTTCTTCGGCGGCCGCTTCGGCATCGATGTCGCCGGTGGTTTCCGGCTCGTCGGAGTCGGGGGTGACCACTTGCGAGGCGCTGCGGATCAGGCGCCCGAAGCGGGTTTGCGATCCCAGCATGCCCGGGTTGAGGAATTCAAACAGCGACCACAGGTCGCCCAGGTGGTTCTCGACCGGGGTGCCGGTCAGCGCCAAACGGTGGTCGGCATTGAGCGCGCGGGCGGCCTTGGCCGACTGGCTTTGCGGATTCTTGATGGCTTGCGCTTCGTCGAGCACCACGCAGTCGAAGGAGATGCGCTCCAGCGAGGTGATGTCGCGGCGCATCAGGCCGTAGGTGGTGACCACCACGTCGTATTGCGCAAAGCCGTCGTCGCGCCAGCCGGCGCGGTCGGCGCCGGTGTAGCACAGGACGCGCAATTCGGGCGCGAATTTTTCGGCTTCGTCGATCCAGTTGAACACCACCGAACGCGGAGCCACGATCAGGCTGGCTTTGTTCTTGCGTTCCGGGTTGGCCGCCCGCGCCGTCCGCTGGTCGGCGGCGCGGGTGGTGAGCATGGCCAGCACCTGCACGGTCTTGCCAAGGCCCATGTCGTCGGCCAAGATGCCGCCCAAGTGGGTTTTGCGCAGGAAAGACATCCAGCCCATGCCGTCCTTCTGATACGGGCGCAGCGAGCCCTTGAATTCCGGGGGTGGTTCTTCGGGATGGATGCCCGAGAAGCCGTCCACCGCCTCGCGGATGCGGGCAAAGCCGGCGTCGGCCTTGGACAGGGTTTCGGCATCCAAGGTGGCCGCCAGCATGGCGGCCTGCGAGCGGTGGAAGCGCAGGTGGTCTTCGCTCTCGGTGCCCATTTCGGTGAGCAGCCCGTTGGCTTCCAGCCATTCCATCGGCAGCAAGCCCATCGAGCCATCGCCCAGGCGAATCATCGGCTTGCCGCTCTTGGCGGCAGCCAACAGGCGGGGCAGGGGGATGGTTTCTTCGGTGCCGTCGGCGCGCTTGAACTTGGAGCCGCCGCGCAACTCAAACCAGTCTTGGCCGGTGGTGATCGACAGGTTCGGCGGGCCGCCGGAGCGCACCGATTGCTGGTCGGCAAACACCCGCCATTTCTTGTCCAGCAGATGGGAGACGGCTTGCGGCATGCGGCCGGGGGCGACCTGCCAGAGTTCGACGGCGGTTCTGCCGTTTTCGTCCTCGCCGTTCATCGGGCGGAAGCCAAGGGCGCCCAGTTCCGCCACCGCCGCCCGTTCACGGCCGGTTTGGCGCCGCACCAGGCGCGACGGGCCGCCGTCCTGGGGCGTCAGGTTGGCGTAGCGGCCTTCCTGGCCGGCCGGGATGGTGGCCGGGCCGTAGGCGAAGGCGAGTTTGCCCACCACCTGGCCGCGCGCGGCACCCAGGCCGTGGGCCTGCGCCGCTTGCGGGGTGTGCAGTTCCAAGACCGGCACGGGCTCAAGGGTCTGCTCGTTTTTGCTCAGGCTCTCGGGCAGATCCAGTTCCGGCAATTCCGGCAGCATGTAGAGGGTTTCAAGAAAGCGCTCGGCGTCTTCCGGGGCGATCACCAACGGTTCGCGCGCGCCGGCATTGCGGAAGGCGCTGACCCAGCGGAAGGCGTCGCCATCATCAAAGGCGGCCGCCGTGTTGCCAAGCACGACCAGGCCGTCCGGACCGCCGATGAGCAGCGCGGGCTGGGCCACATCCAGGCGCAGGCCGCGCCGTTGGATGCGCAGGCTCAAGTCCACCGGCACGCGGCCGGTCACGGCGGCGGGTGTGGCGGCGGGCGCGGGCACCGCCACCGCATCGGCCGGCGGTGGCGCGGATTCGGTGGCGCCATCAAGTTCTTCCTGCATCAATTCCGCCAGTTCATCCTGTGCGGTCTTGGGCGGGGCGGCGATTTCGGCCAGGCGCTCGGCGCCGACCAGGCAGAGGGTCCAGGGTTCGCCTTCGGGCGAGGCTTCCAATCCGCCGGCCAGCTCGCCGGTGGAGTAATCCCACAGCAAGGGCTTGGGCGGCGGGCCCAGGGTGTCGGTGCTGTCTTCAAGGTCCAGCACGCAGCGGCCGGTGGCGATCATCTCGCGCAGCAGGTGGCGCCCGGCGCCCTCCGGGCAGCGGAAGATGGAGGGGCCGCGGTTGCCCCAATCCACGGCGGGGCGGTCGGAACCGTCTTGCTCGGAAATGGATGACCCGCCCATCAGCAGGGCGCACAGGCGGCGGTCGTCGCCGTCGTAGAGCCCGCGCACCACCGGGCCGGAAAGGCGCAGAGGTTTGGGCTTGCTCCAGCCGGCGGCGCCGGCGGTGCGCTGGCGCACTTCGACCACCAGTGCTTGGTGGCGGGCCGACAATTTGGCGCGCACGGCGTAATGCACCCGGCGCGGCAGGGTGATGGCCTCGGCTTGGTTTTCGCCAGCCATCGGTTTGATCAGATCCAAGCGCGTGGCCCAGGCCGGCTGGTTGCCACCGCCGGCGGTGGCTGCCACCGCCATCGAGGCGGCGGAGCGCCGCTTGGCTTTGGGCGGCTTGGGTTTGAGGGCCAGGTAATGGGCGGCCAAGGCGGCGGTGCCTTCGGTGGATTTGGCCAAGGCCGCGATTTTGAGCAGGGCGGCCCACACGCATTCGCACAGGATGCCGGCCTGGAAGGCGGTGGTGTCGCAGGAGACGCCCGCACCGTGGTTTTCTTCCTTGAGGCAGACCACCTGCGATTTGCCATCGCGGCCTTCCACCAGCAGGCGGAAGGTTTCACCCTCGCCGGGCACGGTCAGCCGGGCTTTGTTGGCGTTGAAGAGTTCGCGCCCGCGGGTTTTGGATTCGGTTGGGAAGTGGGGGTTCCAGGCGGCCAGTTGATTCATGGGTGTGGCACGGGCTTTTAGCCCGTGTGGGTTCCGCGGTTGTGACGCAGAGGAGGTGAAACGGTTTTTGCCCAGCCAAAAGTCGGGTGCGGGACAGGGGCCAAAAGCCCATGCCACAAGGCAAAATTGAAGGGGGTAAAGAGTAGGTGAGCGCACCCTTCTTGGCAAACCCCGCCCAAGCGGGGGTGCCGTTTGACAGATGCCGTGAAATCCTCATAATCCGCACCCCGCAACCTGCGTTGCTGGATTCGCGCTAGTAGCTCAGTTGGTTAGAGCATACGATTGATAATCGTAAGGTCGGAAGTTCGAGTCTTCCCTGGCGCACTGGAAAGTTCCGTACCGGACTTTCCCATTTTGGACGGATGGTTCGCGACCAAGTTCGTGGGCATCAGGGTCCGAGTCTTTTTTCAAAAATGATGCAGTTGGCGGCCGCGTTGCCGCACATCATCCATACGCATGTTTTGAAGCGGCCGTTTGCCGCTTGTGTTTCAGGCGTACCCCCGGCGTTTCGCCGCACATCACACCCATGGCCGAAAAAACCAAGCAGAAGCCGTTGTCCAAAACCGCCGTCAAAGCTGTCGCTGAAAAAAAAGCGGCCAAGCTTGCGGGCGCCAAAGCAGCCAAACCCGCGCTCAAAGTTGCGCCCAAAGTTGCGCTCGAAGTTGCGCCCAAAGCCACTGCCAAAGCCACTGCCAAGGCCGCTCCCAAAGCCAAGTCGGCAGTCAAATCGACCGTCAAGCCGGCTGCCAAGCCCAAAGCCGCCCCGCGCAAAAAGGTCGCGGCACCTGCGGCATCCGCCGTGTCTGCCGCACCGGTCGCGCCGGTCGCGCCAGTGGCGCCGGTTGAAGTGGCTCCCCCGGTGTTGGCGCCCGCTGCCGTGCCTGCCGCGCCACGGTTTGTGAAACCCAATTGGCAAAAACGCTCCGCGCCAGTGTTTGGTTCCGGCTTTACAGGCTCCTTTGGCGTATCGGCCCCGCCGGTGCCCGGCAGCCGTCCGGCCCATGCGGTGGTGGCGCCGGTGGCGACTGCGCCGGTCCGCCCGCCCGAAGCCCCCAAGCAGTTCTCGCAACAGCCCAAGCTGCCGCAAACCTTCAAGCAACAACAGCAACAACAGCTCCAAAAACAACTCCAAAAACAACAACAGCCGCAGCAACAGCAGCCGCCTCGTCCGCCGAAAAAACAACCGGCTCCCGTGTCTGAAAAACCGCAGGCACCGCGCCCGCAACAGCAGGATGGCGCACCGGCCAAAGTGAACCCGCCCCAAGCGTCTCAAGCGCCCCAAGTGGCCCAGACTCCGCCCGAGCCGATGGAAGAATTCACCGGCATTTTGGAATTCGGCCGCAAGGAAAAATCCGAAGGGCGCCTGCGCCAGTTGGACGGCACCTACATCGCCGATGCGCTTGATCCGGTGGTGGGCACCCATTTGATTGAAAAATACAACCTGCGCCCCGGCCTCAAGCTCACGGTGACTTTGGGTCGGCCTTTTGGCGGCGGCCAACCGCAGCACAACCATGGCGGCCACTGGGGCAAAAAAGAAAAATTCAAAGGCGGCGGCCGCGATGCGTTGCGCATTGATCCGCAGGCCCGGCGCGTGCACGGCGTGGTGTCGGTGGAGGGCTTGCCGCCGGAAACCTGGGCCAACGGGCGCCAATTCGACCAGCTCACCATCGTGATGCCCGAGCCGCGCCTGGCGCTGGAATATCCCGGCTGCCCGCCGGCTTGCCGCTTCATCGACCTGTTCTGTCCGATCGGCAAGGGCACCCGCGGCATGATCGTTTCGCCGCCCAAGGCCGGCAAGACCACCTTGCTCCAGCAGATCGCCACCGCGCTGCACAAGAACCACCCCGAGATCGAGGTGTACGCCCTGCTCATCGACGAGCGGCCGGAGGAAGTGACCGACTTCCGTCGCAATGTGCCCGTCACGGTGTGGGCCAGCAGCAACGACCACCCGCCGGAAAAGCATGTGGGCCTGTCCATCGCCGCCATCGAGCGCTGCAAGCGCCTGGCCGAAATGGGCAAGGATGTCGTCGTGCTGCTCGACTCGCTGACCCGTTTGGGCCGCGCCTTCAATGTGGCGCCCAACATCATCGGCACCGGCAAGACCTTGTCCGGCGGTCTGGACGCCGGCGCCCTGGGCGTTCCCAAGCAGCTGTTCGGCGCGGCCCGTCGTTTTGAAGAAGGCGGCAGCCTGACCATCATCGCCACCGCGCTGGTGGACACCGGTTCGCGCGGCGACCAGGTGATCTTCGAGGAATTCAAGGGCACCGGCAACATGGAATTGATCCT
>CAZVNU010000021.1:7244-14327 GCA_964628335.1 uncultured Phycisphaeraceae bacterium | reverse complement strand
CGCGCCATCCCTTATCCTTCCCCCATGATCGGCATCCTTGACTACCGCTGTGGCAACCTGCGCTCTGTGCAAAAAGCCTTTGAAAAAAACGGCCATCAGGCCGTGATTGTGTCCAAACCGGAGGAATTGCCCCAGGTTTCACGCCTGCTGTTGCCGGGGGTGGGGGCCTTTGCCGATGGCATGAAGCACTTGCAGGAGCAGGGTTTGGATGGCGCGGTGCGCGACTGGGTGGCGGCCGGCAAGCCCTTTTTGGGCATTTGTTTGGGCATGCAACTGCTGTTTGAATCCAGTGAAGAGAGCGCCGACGGCTCGCCAGTGGCCGGTCTGGGCTTGCTCTCCGGCACGGTCAAGGCCTTTGTGCCAAGGCCGGGGCTCAAAGTACCGCACATGGGGTGGAACGGCCTGACTGGTTTGCGCGGGCCGCTGTACCAAGGCATTGCCGAAGGTGCCCATGTCTACTTTGTGCATGGTTATTACTGCGCGCCAAGCGATGCGTCACTGACGGCCGCTGCCTGCGATTACGACGGGCCCTTTTGCGCCTCGGTGGTCAAAGACAACCTGCTGGCGGCCCAATTCCACCCGGAAAAAAGCCAGGCGGTGGGGCTGTCCATTCTGGATAACTTTGCCAAAGTGCCAGCCTGATTCTCAGCCCAATACAATCCGCCATCCCCCTTTAAGGAAATCCCATGCCCTATGTCATTGAGCGTACAGAGAACGGTGTCTTTCAATTCGATATTTTTTCGCGCCTTTTGCGCGACCGCATCATCTTCGTGCAGGGCGGGGTGTCCGATGAAATGGCCAGCCTTGTGACGGCGCAGTTGCTGTTCCTCTCCAACGAAGATCCCAAAGCCGACATCCACATGTACATCAACTCGCCCGGCGGCTCGGTGACCGCCGGCATGGCCATTTACGACACCATGCAGTTCGTGCGCCCCACGGTGTGCACCTATTGCGTGGGGCTGGCCGCCTCGATGGGGTCGATTCTCTTGATGGGCGGGGCCAAGGGCAAGCGCCACATCCTGCCCAACGGCCGGGTGCTGTTGCACCAGCCGCTGATCGGCGGCGTGATCGAAGGCCAGGCCACCGACCTGTCGATCCAAGCCAAAGAAATGCTCAAGATTCGCAAGAAGTTGTACAAGGTGATCGAGGACCACACCGGCCAGCCGGCGGACAAAGTCGCCCGCGATTGCGAACGCGACTACTGGCTGGATGCCGAAGAAGCGGTCGCCTACGGCTGCGTTGACAAGATGCTGGTGCGCCTGCCCGAAGAAGACGAGAAGAAGGCCTGATGCCATGACCCTGTTTGCCGCCCCCACTTGTTGCCTGCTGGCCGCCCTCCTGACCGGGTTGTGCGCCGGGGGCTGCACGCCCAAAGAATTCCACATCGGGGGCGAAAGCACCGCCGGCGCCGAGAGCAGCCGTCTGCGGACCGAAGCGGCCCAATTGAAAAAAGAAACGGCGGCCCTGTGGTTGCGGTTGCAAGCCAGCGAGACCGAAAACGCCCTCTTGCGGCGCCGGGCCGACGGGCGGGCGGCGCCGGCCGGGGTGGTGCCGCCGGCGGCGGTGAGCATGGAGTTGGACCGCATCTCCGGCCCGGTCAACACCGATCCCGAGGCCAGCATCAACGCCGAACAGAAGGGCTTGTTCGACACCCTGCGTTTGTATGTGATGCCCTATGACCAGGAGCACCGGCTGATTCCGGTGGCCGGCACGGCCAAGGTCCGGCTGCTGGAGTTTCCCAAGCCGGGGGAATCGCCGCGGATGCTGGCGGAAAAAGTATGGGATGCCAAGGTGTTTGCCGCCACCTGGCGCGACAACCTCACCGGCATCCATTTCCGCCTTGAGATGCCCCTGCCCCCAAACATGCCGGCCAAGTGGACGGTGCAGGTGGAGGTGGAGGATCAGGTGACCGGGCAGGTGCTCAGGGCGGAGCAGGTGTTTCCACGCTAAAAAGCAGACGCGCCGGCTCGACGCGTTTGCCGCAAGTTCATTTGAAAACAACGCGCATTCCACCCGGAACGCGCGTTGTTTTTTGATTTGTCTTTTGGGACGCGCCGAGCCGGCGCGTCTGCTTTTTAGCCAAACAGCCGCACCAAGTCATTCCAGGTCGCGTACAGCATCAGCGAGCCCAGCAACGCCAGGCCGACGATGAAGGCGACGGTCTGGGCTTTTTCAGGAAGCGGTTTGCCGGTGGCTTTTTCGTAGGCCAAGAACACCAGGTGCCCGCCGTCGAGCACCGGGATGGGCAGCAGGTTCATCACCGCCAGATTGATGCTGATGATGCCAAGCAGGTAGAACATGCGCATCACATCGCCGGTTTCGGCGACCTTGGCCCCGCCGGCCACGATGCCGACCACGCCGTTGATGTTTTCGCTGCCGACCTTGCCCTGCACCAAACGGGCGATGGTGATGTAGGTCTGCACCACGGCATCGCGGGTTTTGACGCAGCCGATGCGGGCGCTGTCCAGGGGGTTGGCGCCGCTGACGACGGTTTTGTCGGCCAGCAGCGGCGCGTCGGAGGGCAGGTGGAAGGCGGTGTGCGGCAACAGGGTGCGCAGTTTTTCCGTCAGCGGCAGGGTGAAGTCTTCGGGCGCGGGCTCGGTGCCGATGTTGGGAACGGCTTTGGCGCCAACCGAAGCCTCCGACCCGTGGGCAACCAGGATGCGCTGCACATCATTCCAATGCGCGACCGGTTCGCCGGCCAGGGTCACCAGGCGCGAGCCGGGCGGCAGGGCCAGTTTGCGGTGGATGGCGCCGTCCACCGTGAAGCGTGGATCATTGAGTGCATGGCCCAAGGCCACACCGATGGTTTTCTTGCCCAAGCCCAGGAAGGAGAGCTTGCCGGTGGCTGCGGGCACCAGTTGCATGGGCGCCAGTTTTTTGCCGTCGCGTTCGACCGTGACGGCAATCCCGGCATTGCCGGCCTGGGTAACCAGGGTTTGGAATTCAAGGGTGGTGGGATACTCTTTGTTTGCAACCGCCAACACGATGTCGCCGACATGCAGGCCGGCGGCGGACGCGGGGGAGTTGCCAGCCAGCGCCTCAATGCGGGTGAGCGGCGTGAGGCCCAAGGGATTGACGGTTTCATCGGTGCCGTCGTCTGCGGCGGCGAACAGGCTGCGGTCCATCTCCGGCAGGCATTTGATGGTTTGGGTGCCGCTGGCCGTTTTCACGCCGATGTCGCAGGGCCGGCCGCCGGCTTGTTGCAGCGCTTGGTGCAAGGCGGCAAAGTCGGCCACTGGTTGCCCGTTGAAGGAGACGATCTTGGCGCCGGCGCTTTTGACGACGCCGAAAGTCCCTGCCTGCCACTCTTTCATCGCGTCGGCCTTGAGTTTCGTGGGATCCGCCAGGTTGAGCGTGAAGCTTGGCGCCATTCCCAGGGTTTGCATGCCCTGCGCCTTGTTGTATCGCGGTGTCATCGGCAGGGTGATCGGCTTGCCGTCGCGCAGGATTTCCAGCGCCAGCGGGGTGTTGTCGTCGGCCAGCACCACGCTCATTTTCAAGTCGAAAAAGTCGGTCAGTTTTCTGCCGTCAATGCCGGTGATCCGGTCGCCCACCCGCAAGCCGCCCTGTTCGGCTGGCGAGCCGTGCGCGACATAACCCACGGTGGCGGCGGGGAACTCCACCCCGCCGGTGAAGGCGATCACCAGAAACACCAGCCCGGTGACCAGGTTCATGACCACGCCGGCCACCAGCACGGCGGCGCGCGCCTTGGCGCTTTTGTTGCTGAAGGCGGCCGGGTCCTTGCTCTTGGAGTTGGGATCCATGTCTTCCTGGCCGACCATCTTCACATAGCCGCCCAAGGGAATCCAGTTGAGACGGTATTCGGTCTGGCCAAGGCCAAGGCTGTCGGCGGCCTTGTGCAGGTCGGCGATGTCGGTTTTGGCGCGCGCCTGTGCATCAAGCGGGCCGCGGGTTTTTTCCAACTCGGCAAAGGCGCGGTCGGCGTAATCGGCTTCGGTGGTTCCCACGCGAACGCCCATGCCTTTGCGCCAGGCCAGCACCGCCTGGCCGAAGCCGACGGCGAACTGCGGGCAGCGGATGCCGCACCAACGCGCCACCAAAAAGTGGCCCAGTTCATGGATGAAGATCAAAAAGGCGAAGCCAAGGACGATGGAAAGAAAAGGCATGGCGAATCAAGTCGGGTTGAATTTTGGAGTGGAAGGGAGAAATCGTAGCCGATGTCATGAAAGGCCAAAACAGGTATCCTATTCTGTATGAGACTAAAAACTCCTATTTCATTGTTGGCCGTGCTGGCCGCCCTTGCCGGCTGCGGGAAAAGCGGGACATCCGCCCCGGCGCCCAAGGCGGTGCCCCAGGTTGTTTCGGCGGCGCCCGGCTTCAACGGGGCCTATGCGGTGGGGCGACCCCAAGACCCGGTGGCGGCCTTGCGCACGGCCTTTGACCTGGGGTTGCGTTTTGGCGGCGATGCGCCGGACTTTTTGCGCCAGGTGCTGGCGGCGGCCGGCATTGACGAGCGCTCGCAGGTGCTGGTGTTTTCCAAGACCAGCCACCAGAATGACGCCATCGGTTTTTCCACGCCGCGCGCGCTGTATTTTTCCGACGATTGCTACATGGGCATGGTGCAACGGGGCATGTTCGAAGTGGCGGAGGCCGATGCCAAGGCCGGTACCGTTTTTTTTGCCCTGGACTTCCTCAGCCAGCCGGCCCAAGCGCCGCATTGGGACAGCCCGCCGCGCTGCATGGATTGCCACGACGGCGCCATGACGCATGACCGCCCCGGCCTGATGGTGCGTTCGGTGTTTGTGGACCAAGACAACCAGCCGATTTCTTCGGCCGGAACTTTTTTGGTCGATCATGAAACGCCGCTTGCCGACCGCTGGGGCGGCTGGTTCGTCACCGGCCGCCACGGGGCGGCGCGCCACATGGGCAATGCCATCGCCATTCGCCGGGAGAACGGTTCGGCGCTGCAAGACCGCGGGGCGGGTGCCAATCTGGATGGGTTGGCCGGGTTGGTGGACACCTCGCCGTATTTGCGCGACACCAGCGACATCGTGGCCCTGATGGTGCTTGAGCACCAGATCATGCTGCACAACGCCTACACCCAGGGCAGCCTGAATGTGCGCGAGCAGGTGACCCGCCACCGGGCGGTGATGCGCGAGCTGGGGCAGCCCGGCACGGAGCTTTCACCGGAATTGCAGCGCCTGATCCGCAACCAGGCCCGCCGCATCGTGGGCATGATGCTGTTCAAGGATGAAGCGGCCATGCCGGCCGGCGGGGTGGAGGGCAACGCCGATTTTCAGGCGGCCTTCCGTTTGAACCGGCGCGAGGCCGCCGCCGGCCCGGCGGCAGGCCGTTCGCTCAAGGATTTTCAGCTGCTCACCCGGCTGTTCAAATACCGCTGTTCCTACACCGTGTATTCGCGCGCCTTTGACCAGATGGACGGCCTGCTCAAGGCCGAGGTCTGGCGGCAACTGCGCCAGGCGTTGCTGGCGGAGGACGAACTTTCCAGCCACTTGCCGGCCGGGGAAAAAGCGCAGATTTGGGAGATTCTGCGGCAGACCAAAACGGACATGCCCGCGCAGTAGCGGCGGGCGCCCGCCGCCGTGGTCAGTGCGGTTTCAAGCCGCGCATGCCCAGCATTTTGGCGTAGCCGGCGGCCACCTGGTCGAAGGTCAGGTTGCAGTGGGTTTTGAGCGCGGCGCCCTGCTCCCGGCCTTCGGTGACGGCTTTGACGAAGCGGGCGTAACCACGCGCGTTCTTTTTGAGCAGCAGCGAGGTGATTTCAAAAGCGGTGCCGTAGTGGCGGAACTGGATGTTGCGCGCCGCGAAAAAATCCTCGAGCGAGTTGACGGCCCGCACCCGTTCATGGGATGCCTGGTTCTTGCTTTCATGCCCCTTGCCATTGGTCGAAACGAATTCCGCCAGCCCTTCGTGGGCCCAGCTCGGCAGGGGGCGGTTGCCGTGGAATTGCGCGATGAAGCCGTGGGTCAATTCGTGGCAAAGCGTGATTTCGGTGTTGGCATCGCGGCCGGGGTTGTTGAAGAAATGAATCACGATGCTGCCGGCAAACGCCGTGTTGGCCGAGCACAAGCCGACGGATTCGCCGGCTTGGGGGTCGTCCGGGGCGATGGCGCCCATCCATTTCACATAATTCTCGCGGTTGCGGCACAGCACCACCGCGCACTTGCCCTGCCAGATGTTTTGGCGCGGATCAAGGTCGAAGATCCTGCACAGGCGGTCGTGGGCGCTTTCCAGTTTTTTGGCCCAACGGCGGGCGGTGGCCAGGTCGGCATCGGTGTAAAAAATAAAGTGCTCGCTTTGGTCGCACAAGGGCAGTTTCAGGCCGGCTTTGACGGCATCAGCGCGGATGGAACGGCCCAATTCCTCGATGCGTTCGGCCTGCTCCGTCGCAGAGAGGCGCGGCCAGGCCCATTCAGGTTTGGACTTGTTGTAATCGCCGATCGCCAGATTCAACAGGGCGTGCTCGGTTCCCGGCGTCGCCAATGTTTTGTCGCCAAGGCTGGCTTGCTTGAGGTAGAACCTGGCCAAGGGTCCGCCCATTTTGAGGTTGACCAAAATGCGGGCGGCCAACACCTGATGCCCGGAATCCTTGGGGTTGGCGGCTTTTTTCAGGATGTCATTGGCGGCCGAACCGCTGGCGGTAACGAACCAGCTTTGGCGGCCGGCGGTCCCGTCTTTTGCGGTGTAGGCAAAGCCGTCAAGGTCCAGACGGGTGATTTCAACTTCGGCTGTTTTCTCATTGTCCAAGGTCACCTTGGCGGTCAATTTCGCCGCCGGGGTGATGGATTCCGGCGTGAGGCCGTCGAGTTGCGCCATCTTGGCGGCCAATGCTTCGGCCGGATCGGCTTTGGCGGCGGCGCCCTTGAACGGCGTAGCATCCTTGGCCCCTGACGGCTGGGTGAACAGGGAGGCGCAGAGCAAAGTGGCAAGCAACAGACGATGGCGGCGGGGGGGAATGGGCATGCCATATGATAGGCCGGTGAAAACACCTGAACAGCCCGCCACCCCCCCTGTTTCATTGGTCGCCGTGGATTTGGACGGCACCTTGCTGCGCTCCGACCGCAGCCTGTGCCCGGTGTCGGCGGCCGCCTTGCGCGC
>CAZVNU010000021.1:3966-7234 GCA_964628335.1 uncultured Phycisphaeraceae bacterium | reverse complement strand
CTTGCGCGCGCTGGCCGCGCGCGGCATCGCGGTGGTGCTGGCCACCGCCCGGCCGCCGCGCTCGGTGCAGCCCATTTACGACGCCCTTGGGCTGCGCACACCCACCCTGAATTACAACGGTGCGGTGGTGTTTGATCCGCCCACGGCGCGGGTGTTGTTCCATCAGCCGATGGACGGCGCCACCGCGCGGGAACTGGTGGCCTTGGCGCGCCAAGTCGAGCCGGAGGTGTTGGTTTCCATTGAAGTCCTGGACACCTGGCACACCGACCGTTTGGATCCGGCCCTGATGACCGAAACCGCCCGCGCCTTTGCGCCGGATCATTTGGGGCCGCTGGACCGGGTGCTTGAGGGCGATGTCACCAAGGTCATGCTGCTGGCCGACACGGCGCGCCTGGAGCGGGTGCATGCCGCGGTGCGCGCCAAACTGGGTGCCCGGGTGGCGATTGCCATGTCGGACGGCCATTTGTTGCAGGTGATGCACCCGTCGGTGGACAAAGGCACGGCCCTGGCCCGCCTGGCCGGGCAAATGGGCGTTGCGCCCCAAAACATCCTGGCCATCGGCGATGCGCCCAACGATGCGGGCATGTTGCGGATGGCCGGCATCGGGGTGGCGATGGGCAACGCGTGGGAGGAAGTCAAGGCGATTGCCAATGTGGTGGCTCCGGGCAATGATGCGGCGGGGGTGGCCTGGGCCCTGGCGCGCTTTTGCGGCTGAGTTTTTCATGGCAAACCCCGGCAAAAAAAAGCAGCGCGCGCCGGATCGGCTGCACGCTGCTTTGATTTTTTGGGCGGTGTCCTTAGAAGGGCATGCCGGTGATCAGCGCTTCGAAGCACAGTTTCTGGTTCACATAGCCATGGGCGCGGCAGATGCTGCGGCGGCGCTTGACTTCCAAGGCCTGGCTCATGATGAACAGGCGGTCGCCCGGCACCACTTGGCCGCGGAATTTGACTTCGTCCAGGCCGCCAAACCCGAGGAACTTGATGTCGGTCAAGATGCGCAAGGTCTGGTACGACGCCAATTGCGCCGCCGCCTCCAGCATCAGCACTCCGGGGAAAATCGGCCGGCCGGGGATGTGGCCGGGCACCCAGAATTCATCGGCGCGGATGTCCTTGTAGGCGATGGCCTGCCAGTGGTCCTCGGATTCATGGGTGATGCCGTCGATCAGACGCATCACGCCGCGGTGCGGGTTGGTGGCCTCGATGGTGTCCACCCCTTGCTGGACTTTGGTGAAATCGATGTTTGTGATGTCGAAAAGATGGGTGGGTGCCATGCGCTGAAAAATAAAGGTGAAAAAGGAGATGAATCACAGGGTGCGCCGGCCCAAGCCGGCATTGCCCGGCATTACTTGGCTTCGGCTTCGCCTTCTTCGCGGCCACCGAGCACTTGCTTGCGCAATTCCTGGGCCAAAGCCTTGATTTCCTGCATGCTTTTGCGGACGCGGGTGCCGGCCGCCTTGGTGCCGCCGGCGGTTTTGCGGACATCTTCTTCGCAGGCAAGGATGGCGCGCTTGAGTTGGTCGTAGGTTTCGAGCATGGGAATTCTCCTAAAAAGGGGGAAGTGGATAAAAACAAGGGAAGGGGGGATAGCCTAGCGAAAATCAGCTTTGGGTGATGGCGGCGAGCAAGCCGATGATGCCGGGTTGGGCGGCTTCGCAATCAGGCTCAAAGCCGGATGCGCGCAGGGTTTTGCTGGTTTCCGGACCGATCGAGGCCAGTTTGCAGCGGCGCAAAAGTTCTGCCTCGGCGCCCAGAAGTTCCACCAGGTTGCGGGCGGTGGAGGAACTGGTGAACGACACCCAATCCACCGCGCCGGCGCGCAAGGCGGTGAAAACCTCTTCGGGCAGGGCGTCCACGCGGCGGGTTTCATACACCGTGATCCGGTTGACGGTGGCCCCGGCGGCACGCAATTGGTCTTCAAGCAAGGGGCGGCCGATATCGGCTTGCGGCAGCAAAAAGGTTTGGCCTGCGGCTTGGCCGGCCAGCGCATCGGCCAGAGCTTCGGCGGTGGCGCGCTCCGGCACCAAATCGGCGCGCAAACCCAAGGCGACCTTGAGCGCGTTGGCGGTGGCCTGCCCCACGCAGGCGATGCGGGTGCCGGCCAATGCGCGGCCATCCAGGCCCGAAGCCTCCAGGCGGGCGGCAATCGCATTGACCGCGTTGAAGCTGGTCAAGAGCAGCCAGTCGTATTTTTGCGCCAGGGCGTCATCGAGGGCCTTGAAGGAATCCGGTGCCACCAATTCAATGGTGGGGGCTTCGATGACTTGCGCGCCGAGTTCGCCCAGTTGGGCGGCCAATTCCGAGGCTTGCGCCCGGGTGCGGGTCACCAGCACCCGTTTGCCGAACAAAGGGCGGCTGGTAAACCAGTCCAGGCCGGGTTCTTCGACGGCGCACACCTGCCCGACCACGATGATGGCCGGCGAGCCCAAGCCCGCTGCCTTGACCTTGGCCTCCAGCGTGGCCAGCGTGCCTTTGGCTGATTTCTGGTTGGGGCGGGTGCCCCATTGCACCAACGCGGCGGGTGTTTCCGGTGGCAGGCCTTTGCCCACCAGTGCGCCAAAGATGGCGCCCAAGCGGGCCGCCCCCATGTAGAACGACACGGTGCCGCCCACCGCAATCAGGCGGGCCAGCCCTTCGTAGTCCACGGCGGTGTTTTCTTTGGTGGGGTCTTCGTGGCCGGTCACCAAGGTGACGGTCGAGGCGATTTTGCGGTGGGTGACCGGAATGCCGGCCGCCGCCGGGGCCGCCAAGCCGGAGGTGATGCCGGGAATGATGCGGCAGGCCACGCCTTGGGACGCCAGATACGCGGCCTCTTCGGCGCCGCGCCCGAACAGATAGGGGTCGCCGCCCTTCAAGCGCACCACCCGCAGGCCGGCTTTGGCCTTGGCCGCCAGCAGGGCGTTGATTTCATCCTGGGTCAGGGTGTGGTCGGTGGCGCGCTTGCCGCAATCCACTTTTTCGGCCGTGGCGGGCACTTCCAGCAGCAGTTCGGGGTTGGCCAGGGCGTCAAAAACCACCACCTGTGCCCGGCGCAGCGCCTCAAGGCCGGCCACGGTGATCAGGCCAAGCTCGCCGGGGCCGGCGCCAACCAAGGAAACAAAACCGGCACGGGAAGGGTGGGGGGAGGGGTTTGACACGGGCGAATGATAATCTCTGGCGGATGGGGCTCTTTCAAAAAAAAAGGTTGGATTTTTGCAAATGCCCGGTCTATAGTGCCGGTGCTGTTTTTCAACTTCCAGGAATTTTTCACCGATCATCGCCATGTCTGACA
>CAZVNU010000021.1:1293-3956 GCA_964628335.1 uncultured Phycisphaeraceae bacterium | reverse complement strand
CGAAGCCCCCACGGCTTTGACACTCGCCCTTGGCGGCATCACCGCCGTGTTGGGCGCCGCCGTGCTTTACGCCGTGATTGCGGCCAACAAAGACGCCAATGCCAGCACCGCCGGCAAGGTGGTGTTTGTGGCCCTGCCGGTGCTGGTCGGCATGGCCGGTTTGCTGGCCTTCATCACCGGCGGCCTGCGCATGGCGGTGGCCGGCGCCAACCACCGCGGCCCGGTGTTGCCGGTGATCGCCGGTTTGCTTGGAACCATCAGTGCCAATGTCTGTTTGTCCGACGCGGTCAAGCGCATGCGCCACCGCCATCAGGACTTGGCCCTGATCCGCCAGACCATCGCCGAAGACATCACCCACAAGCGCCATGAATCGGCCCTCTCGCTGATCAAGGAATTGGCCGACACCTACGGCCATATCGAAGAGGCCGAAGAATTCCGCGCCCGCGTCAACGATTCGCGCGCCGCCGAGCACGAGGAAAAAGCCCAGGCCGCCATCGAACAACTCGATGTCATGCTGGCAGCCGGCGATTTTGAGAAAGGCATTCCGCTGTCCAAGCGCATCCAGCGCACCTTCCCCGACTCGATCAAGGCCCAGAACCTCGACCAGCGCGTGCAGGAAGCGACCCATGTCTACAAGACCAAATTGGAAGGCAAATTCCGCGCCGCCGCCGAGCACGAGGATGTGGATTTGGCCATGGATCTGCTCAAGCAGCTCGACCGCTACCTCACCCCGCAGGAAGCCGCGCCGCTGGTTGAAATCGCCCGCAGCGTGATCCACAAGAAGAAGGACAATCTGACCGTGCGCTTCAAGCTGGCCTTGCACGACAAGGAATGGGCCACCGCCCTGCAGGTGGGCGAGCAGATCATCCGCGAGTTCCCCAACGGCCAGGCCGCCAAGGATGTCAAGCGCCATCTGGATGTGCTGCGCGACCGCGCGCAAACGGCGCAGCGGATGAGCCAAAGCGGGAACTGAACTTTCGCTCCAATGTCACGCCGCCGCCGTTCCAGTTCCGCGTCTTCCACCGCCATCCATCAGGGAGCCCGCATGCTTGGCGGCAAGCATTGGGTTGCCGGTTTGTTGTTGCTTGCGCTTGGCGTCGGCCTTTGTCTTTGGCAGGGTGGACAGATTGGGGAATCCTCCGCCGTTTCATCCGGGGGGCATGCACCGCCCATTTCACGCCATGCCCAGGGTTTGCCGGCGACCGGCCGCGTGACTTATTGTTTTGATGGCGACTCCTTCAAAATGCAAACAGCCCAAGGTGAGCAAGAGGTTCGCTTGTTTGGCGTGGACACCCCCGAGAAAGGCCAGCCCTTTGGCGAAGAAGCCCGCGCCTTTGCCAAGCGCCACTGGGAAGGGCAGGAGGTGGAGGTGGTCAGCGACCACGGCGCTGACCGCTACGGCCGGCGCACCCTGGAGGTGCGCCTTGCAGGCGGACCAGTCGTCCAACGCCTGCTGCTCGACAACGGCTTGGCCTGGCATTACCGCCAATACGCGCCTGAGCGGCATGATTTTGCCGAGGCGGAATTGGCCGCCCGCAAAGCCCACCGGGGCTTGTGGGGGCGCAAAAATCCCGTTCCGCCGTGGGAATGGCGCAAAACGCACTCCAGGTGAGGGATTGGGTGGGGGACTTTTCCGGTAACCCGCCAAGTTTTCGCCTTTTTGCCCTTTTGTCTTCCCCGCGCTATACTTCTCGCCCTTTTCTTTTCCCCTTCCCGGACCCCGGCCTTTTGTGCCGGGGCGAACCCACCCGGAGTTTTCATCATGGCCGACACCACCCCCAAGCTCTACGAAGCCCTCTTCCTTCTGAACCAAAACCTGCTGGCCGCCGATCCGGCCGCCGTGCAGACCCATGTGCAAGCCATTTTGGAGAAGGCCGGCGCCAAGATCCATGTGCTGCGCAAGTGGGACGAGCGCAAACTTTGCTACACCGTGGCCGGCCAGAAGCGCGGCACCTTCTTCATCGCTTATTTTGACCTGACCCCGACCGCCGTCGCCCAAATCGAGCGCGCCTGCAACCTGTCGGAAACCGTGCTGCGCGCCATGATCCTGCGCGCCGAGCATGTGGGCGCCAAGGAACTCCAGGACGCCATCCATGGTAAGTCGCTGGACGAAGTCCGCGCCGCTGCCCAAGCTGCCGCCTTGGCCGAAGAAGCCGCCGCAGCCAGCGAAGAAGAAGCAGCCTGATTGCTTTGAATTCCCAAAAGTGCCGGTTGACGCCCGCTGTCAGCCGCCTGTATAGTTTCCGCCCATAAGCCGAACATCTACACCCAAGCCTCTTACGGAACACCCCCAGGAATTCACCCATGGCCTCGCTTAACAAAGTCATTCTCATCGGCAATTTCACCCGTGACCCTGAGTTGCGTTACTTGCCCAGCAACACCGCTGTCGTGTCCTTCTCGTTGGCAGTCAACGAAAAATACAAGGACAAAGACGGCAACTGGATCGAGCGCGCCGACTTCATCGATTGCGAAGCCTTTGCCAAGACCGCCGAGAACATCGGCAAGTTCTTCGCCAAGGGCCGCCCCATCTTCATCGAAGGCCGTCTGCGCCTTGATCAGTGGGAAGACAAAGCTTCCGGCCAGAAGCGCAGCAAACTCAAGGTGATTGCCGAGAACTTCCAGTTCATCGGCCCGCCTCCCGGTGCTGCCGGCGGCCCGCCCGC
>CAZVNU010000021.1:0-1283 GCA_964628335.1 uncultured Phycisphaeraceae bacterium | reverse complement strand
CGGTCCCGTACCCCCGTATCCCCGTCCGGGTACGGGACCGGGGGCACGCGGGGACGGGGCTCACTTCACGCGTGGGGGCGGTTGCGGCCCGCCCGCCAGCGGTGGCTTCTCCTCCGAGCGCGCTGCGCCGGCCGCCAGAAGCGCCCGCCCCGCCGCCCCGTCTTACGACGATGCGCCCTCCGGCGAGCCGAACTACCCCTCGGACGACATCCCGTTCTAAGGCGATGTCAGTTGGTTGACCTGATTCGTTTCCCTATCGTTGGTGATCCTCCGGCGCGTGCCGCGTGTGACGCCTAACTTTCACCCTCGGATTGCTTTTTTTGCAAGTCCGATCGTCCCGAAAGGACAGCCCCATGGCCAAGTTTGCCCAAGTTCTGTTGACCGAAACCGTTGAAAACCTCGGCATCATCGGTGATGTCGTCAAGGTGCGTTCGGGCTATGCCCGCAACTACCTGTTGCCCTACCAGATGGCGACCAACCCGACCGAAGAAAAGATCGCCGCCCTGGCCGCCCGCCGCGCCGAAGTCGAAGCCGAGATGAAAAAGGCCCGTGCCATCATCGAAGACTTGTTCGCCAAGGTCAAGGATGCCAGCATCGAAATCATCCGCGCCACCAACGAGCAGGGACACCTGTTCGGCGGCGTGTCGCAGCATGACATCGCCGAGAACCTGCGCAACGCGGGCTTCACCGGCATCGAAGACCGCCATGTGCGCACCGGCGAAAAGATGGTCCGCGTGGACACCTACTATGTGCCCTTGCAGTTGGCCAAGGACCTCAAGACCGAAATCACCGTGGTGGTGAAGTCCGACCGCAAGCTGGCCAGCGAGATCGCCGCCGAAGAAGCCGCCGAGCGCGCCGCTTACGAAGCCAAGCAGGCCGCCGCCGGTGGCGAAAAGAAGAAGGCCAAGAAGTCCGACGAAGCCGGCGCCGAAGAAGTCGCCGAAGCCAAGCCGGCCAAGGCCAAGAAGGAAAAAACCGCGAAGTAATTTGCGTTTGATTCAAGATTCGAAAAGATCCACGGCGTTAGCCGGATGCCATTGACTTAAGCCGCAAGTCGCCGCAAATGAAAATTTGCGGCGACTTCTGCTTTTATTGGACGCTTACAATCCACCTGATTCTCCTCTCCCCGCCTACTCCTCAGTTCGCCGTTCTTAGGCCACCGCACCAGCAGTATTTGACTTCACTAAATTCCCATATTAATCCACAGGCAAAACATAACCATGAAAAATAAGGCGCATCAGGAATTCGTGTGGCTGGCGGGGGGGCGTAGCGCGCCAGCCGCG
>CAZVNU010000020.1:0-14515 GCA_964628335.1 uncultured Phycisphaeraceae bacterium | reverse complement strand
TTTGCATGTTGCATCTTACAATCCAGCCTCATCAAATCTACCGGACACTACTGACGGCAGTATTTGGCGAATCCGAAGCCCAGCTGCCCCTTGTCGCTGACCTTGCCTTTGAATCCGTATTGGCTACGGTGCGCTTCATCCGCCATCACGATGATGTTGCTGCGGTTGGAAAGAATCGGGTGTTGACCCGAGGTGATTTCCGACTCCGTCAGGCTGAATTTCTGGATGGTGGCGAAGATGATGCCGCCATGCGGACGGCTTTCCAGCAGTTCGCGCAATTTTTCTCGGCTGCTGGCTTGCAGCGGCGGCTGGCGTAAAAGCGTTTCTCCTTTGGCGAACACGCCGTAGAGTTGTCCGTCCAAGTCGTTGCGGTCGGTCAAAACCACGATGGTCGGGTTGGCCAATGCGGCCGTCTGCCCCATCTTCGCGGCGGCAAACAGCATGGTCAGGCTTTTGCCCGAGCCTTGCGTGTGCCACACCACGCCGCAGCGCTTGTCGCCACCGGGGCCGCAAGCCCGCTTGGCCGCCTGCGCGCACTTGCGCACCGCCTGGAACTGGTGGTAAGCCACCTGCTTCTTGGTCAACCTGCCGTCGTCATTCTCATAGGTCGTCAGGTGCAGGCAGTAGTCGAGCAGGTGCTCCGGCTTGCACAGGCCGGAGAGCACCACCTCGATGCCGGCCTGGTTCACGGGCACCACATCGTTTTCACCGTCCCCCTTGGCGCGCCACGGCAGGAAGCGGTCGAAACTTGCCGTCAAGGAACCCACCCGGTTGCTGGTGCCGTCGGAGGCGATCAGCACCTCGTTGTAAAGCATCAGGGCGGGAATCAGTTCCTTGTAGGCTTGGAGTTGGTTGAAGGCATCGCGGGTGGAGATGTCCTCTTTGCCCGGCTTCTTGAGTTCGATGACCACCAAGGGCAGGCCATTGACAAACAGCAGCACATCGGGGATGCGGTAGTTCTTGGCGTCCAGCACCTTGAATTGGTTGACCGCCAGCCAATCGTTGTTGATCGGCTGATCCGCATCCACCAAGCGCACCTGACGGGAGGTGGCCGAGCCATCCGGCAATTTGACTTCCACCGTCACCCCGTCGCGCAGCAGCAGGTGGAACCACTGGTTGTTGTGCAACAAGTCCGGGTGTGGCGGCTGACAAACCTGTTTGACGGCCAAATCCACTTGCGCCTCGGGGATGCCGGGGTTCAGGCGCAGCATGGCTTTCTTCAGGCGGCCCACCAGCACCACCTCATTGAGGCTGGCGCGCTCGGGCGCGTCACCCTCGCACAGGTCGCCCCCTGGCAGGTAGGTGTAGCCCAATCCCTTGAGCACCTCGATGGCGTGGATTTCGACTTGTTGTTCGGAGAGGAAGGAGGGCATGATGGCAGCCGGAGAAAGATGGATGGGTTAAAGGACTTCCCAATGGCCGCCCTTGGCGGGACCGACACGGCGGAGGCGGCCGGCTGCCTTGAGTTTGGCGAGTTGCTTTTCTATCGCCCACTTGGTGACGCCAAGTGTCTCAGCAAGTTGAGGCGTGGAAATTTCGGCATTCGCTGCAATCGCTTCAAGGATTTTGTCGGAGGTTTTCACCGGACTTTTCACCGGACTTTTCACCGGACTTTTCTGGGGGGAGATCTGGGTAGTTTTCTGGGTAGTACCCCGCAATTCCAATGGCAGCAACATCTCTAATATGGACTGGTCATACGGCTCTATGCTGTCCATCAGGCGGACTTCCCCCGGCCAGTCCTTCTTAATGCGCGGCAGCCCAGAACCCGCGCGTTCACCGAAGCCAACATTGAGGAACATCTGATGGAGGGTCCGGTTCCGGCAATCACTTTCGCCACCCAAGAGCGCCACGGCGGGCGGGACACGCATCAGGCCCGGGTTGCGGAAGAAGAAACCATCCTGACGCTTGACGACTTTCACCGAAGCGCGGTCGGTGTAATCGGCGTGGACCAGTGTGTTGACCAAGGCTTCGCGCAGCACCGTATGCAGGGGAGTGTCGGCTTGGCGTACACCGTCACGCAGCACAAAGGGTATTTTTAGGTCCTCCGTGAGTTTGCGTGACACACGCAGGAAAAAGTCGAAGAGATTTCCAGACCAGGTGCCATCCAGCACGATGCGATCATTCCACCGTGTCTCGTCGGTGTTGACGCCCTGCTCCTGGTAATCAAGGAAGTAGTGCGGCAAGACACTGATAATCTCCACTTGGTGGCCAAACATTAAGAGGCCGGCGACGGTCAAGCCTTCGATTTTTGTTGTTCGATCATGCCGCCAAGCACCAATTTGACGCAAAAATTCTTGATCATCGACGGAAGACCATGGATGGCCCCGCTTGACATGGGCGAACAGATAGCGATAACTGTGCAGAGTTTCCCGATCCAATTCGGTAAGTGAATAACCTTCAAGGATGCGCTCATCGCGGCTGTCCTCCACCTGTTCGGCGATCATGCGCCGTACGGCTTCGTCCGGCAAGGCGCAATCGCCGTCGTTGCGGCGGACGAAGGTGTGTCCAGCCAGCGGGTTAGTGGTCAGATGGACTGGCTTTTGCCGGCGTCCGGCGCGCGGGATTTCGATGACCAGCACCGTATGGCCTTCCACCTCCATTTCGCGCACGGAGGCGTCGGTCAGCAGGTTGGCGCTGATCTTTTGCGGGTTGTTGAGGTTGTTGAAGAGTTCCTTGCGGACCTTGGCACAATTAGGAATACCCTCGACGATGAAACGGTCGCCCTTTTCACGCACGCCCAAGACCACCACACCGCCTTGGGTGTTGGCGAAGGCGCTGTAAGTCGGCCAGAAGTCTTCGGGCAGCGCGCCTTGGCCGTCACGGCCGCCGGCGAGTTTGCACTCGAGGGCGACGGTTTCGCGGAGGTGGCGGAAGTTGAGGGGGGGATGGGACATGGGGGGATTATGGAGTGGCGGGGAGATTAAGCCATAGGGATGGAATTTTGGACCGGCTTGCGGCGAGTCAAAACACAAGCAGTGACAACCGCACCAAGTACGATGCCGACGACGATAAATCCCCAAAAACACACATCCCAACTTTTGCGCTCCCCGGTCACGATTTTGCTGGCGTAGTGCTGGCAGTTATTGAAAAAAAGGCAGTAGCGCGTGGGGGCAGTTTCCATGGCCTCGGCCCGCTTGAGGGCTTCGACGGGATCACTGGCTTCCTCGATCACACGGAAGTTATGCGCGTCTGGTGGCGCGGAAAACTGCGTGCGGATGAAGGCGATGCCCTTTTCTTTGTACAGTTCAAAACGGCGCACTTCGCCGGTGTCCATGGTGAAGAGGACGACGGCCTGATCGAGGAGGGGAATGTCGCGCTCGGGGCGGGCTAGGAGTTGGGCGGAGATGGGGGGCATGGGTTAATTGGCTGAGACGGGAGTTGCTTGCGCAGGGGCACTTTCTACATACGCATCACCCATCATCATTTTGTAGTGGGCAAGGTGATCGGACTTCTCAAAAATGGCCCTGAAGACCGCGAGATAGGCATCGACCATTGAAGGATCAATCGACAGATACAGATCGTCATGGGCGAAATGCGATCCGTCGTTCACCCATGAGAAAAGCGATTTACAGAGCAATTTGTCTCGGCCCTCGAACATGGCGCAAATTTTGTCCGGGTCAACGCCGCCCAAAATCTTGAAATAATTTTCCAAGATGCGCCGCAAGGTGTTTTGGATGGTCAGATTTGATCGATCTGGCCGCCTCACTTCATGCCACAATAATTCGTACGAAGTTTTGATGGGGTTCGATGGGTGCCTTTCAGCCTTTGACACCAGGCCTGCCTTCCGAACAACCCAGAATGTTTCTTCATTCATCGCGTCATTCACACGCTTTGGATTGAATGTCACCTCTTTATGGAAATACACATTATGTGTGAGGACAAATACCTGCTTGATATGCCCCGTTTCGGCTCGCACTTCATCGAACAGGCCTTTGATCAGACTGCCGACAATAAACAGGATGTCACTGTCGAGGCTGGAGACTGGGTCATCAAAAACGATGACTCGGTCGGCGGTCATTCCGCTTTCCGAATTGCTTCCCTTCAACAGATGGTAGAAGTACAAAAAGGTGACGAAAGTCTTCTCGCCTTCGCTTAGGGTGGACCTCGCTTCTGAACCGTCAGATCGGACCAATTTATAGGATGTGCCAGAGGCAGCCTTCGCCATGGAGAAGCCACGAAACCCGAAGGATGCTAAAAGAGCGTTGATCCCGTCAATCGTGGGCTGAATGCTGGTCGTCTGTTTCTCAAGGTCTCGAATCTCTGCGGCCTTCCTGGCCTTATCTGCCGTCGCGGAGGCAATCTTGCCTTCCATGTTTGTAATTGCAGCAGCCAATTCACCCTTTTTTTTCTCGTAAATACCCAGGTCTGCTTCTAGTTCTTCTAGGAGATATCGCCACACTTGCGCCGTCAATGTGCGCTTCTCTTGCGCAAGGTTCGCTACCATTTTGTTGTGGTCAGCAACCAGCACATTGGCGGCATCAATCAGGGCTTTGATGGATGCGACGACATTGCTTATGGATTCCAGTTCCACAGTCAGGCTGGGTTCCTTCTTCTTCCCCGCAATCCGCTGGAGATTGATCGTGATGTTGGAATCGAGCAACGCCTTTTCCGTCTTCAATTTCACGACATCTAAAAATTTAGATGGAGCGGCCATGATTGTGGCAATGGCTTGTTGAAGCCGCTCCGAGTCTGTCTTGTAGTTTGTGAAAAGATCGTCAATCGCTTTGCTGTCCACCACAAATGTTTCGTCGAAATATTCACCCAGGCTACGAGCAAACGCCTCGGTTGTCCGCTGCTGGCAGAATGGGCACATGCCGTCATTGGCCTCATGAAAGGTGCGGCCTTCTCGAACCCAGTCGCTGTTGCCCAGTTTCTTGATCATCGCCGCAATGTCAACATCATCCTTGCCAATGACGCGTTTTTTGAGAATGGGATTTGTTTCATGGGCAAACACAGTGGCTGTGGCAATGGCGGGAATGGGTTGTTCTGGGTTCGGCGTCGGCCCAAAGATGGTTTCCGCCTTTTTTTCAAGCGTTGCCAACGCATCAAGTGTCATGGCATTGGATGCGCGCTCTTGGAGCACCTTGGTCTTAAACTTTTCCGAGCTTCCGCGAACCCCCTCAAGGGCGCCAGAAAACTTGGCGTCATGCTTTTGCTTTTGCGTCCAGCATTTTTCTTTTAACTCGGTCTCAAGGCTGGCCAGGTCACCCTTCTTTCCCGTCGTTCCATCCGCGCCATTCAAAGTCTGGTCCAGTGCTTCGATTTTTGCTGAAAAGGCGTCAAGTTCCGCCTTTGCGGCGTCAATTTTGGCCTGTGTTTCGACATTTTCTTCCCCTAGTGTGAACACACCTTTTAACTCAACGGAAGGGCTGAAATTTTTCTCGACAAAATCTCGGCTGTAGACCATCGTCTGCAACTTCGTCCCGCCTTTCCAGGTGATGCCGCAAGTTGGAAACCCCATCTCGTCTGCAATGACTCGGGCAATGGTTGTTTTCCCCGTGCCATTGGAACCGTAGAAAAAATTGAATTTGGCAAGATTGCTCAACACTTCTGGAGAAGTGCCGTATGTCGCGATGCCAGAGACGCGGATGGATTCGATCATGGTTGTTCCTCCTGCGCGGGCGTGGCATGGGCGCCCCGCCCATGGGCTGTGGATGGGTTGGATGGGGCAAAAGCAACACCATCCATATCCATGGGCGGGGCACCCATGCCACGCCCGCGCCACGGCCAATTCTTCAGTCCGGCTTCTTCTGGGTTTTCCAAGGCGTACTTGATGGCATGCGCCAAGTCGCCCGCATCGCGGACCAGGTGGTCATAGCTTTCCGTTTGCCAGAAAGTCCCTGTCCGACCCAGCATCGCATTGGCCCTTTTGGCGGAGAGGGATTTCCAGCCCCCCACGATATCGGGCAGGTCATGGCCTGGAAGCGGCGTGAAAACCGCATGCACATGGTTTGGCATGACGCACCAAGCCAGCAAGTGATAGCGCTCGCCGTCGAAATGCGTCAGTATCCCGGCGATCAATTCGGCAATGCGCGGTTGTTTCATCCAACAGGCGCCGTGCCCCGTATCAAGATAGCGCTCCACCTTGTCGGCATGCAGGTCGCGGAGCCTTTTTTGCTCGACTTCGCTCAATTCACCACGCATTTCAAGTGCCCGTTCCAACGCCTCGCGCTCGCGGCGCCAGTCTTCAAGCACATGCTTTGGAAGCGAATCGCCCAAGCGGAAATTGACGGCATAACTTGCGCCATCCTTGGTCCAATGCGGAAGGTAGGCGCCTTGGCGCTTGATGATGGGATTGGGCGTGGAAGTGGCATGGGCACCTTGCCCATGGGCTGTGGATGGGTTGGATGGAGCAGAACCATCCATACACATGGGCGGGGCGCCCATGCCACTGCCCATGCCACGCTGTGGCACGGGCGCCACGCCCGTGGATATGGATGGCATGGATTCGCTCATGGGGTCATCTCGCCGGAGAGGAGTTTGGGGAGGAGGGTGTCGCGGAGGGCGGCGAGGGTGCGGGATTGAATCCGATTTGAAATGATTTGCTCGACAATTGGCCCCATGGTTTGCGTCATGGTTGCCAGCCTGTCGGCAGAAGGAACAACCACCTGCGCTTCCGTCAAATGCCTGCGTTGAATATGTCCCATTGTGGTTGCTTTGTCAGCGGCGATCAAACGGAAATCGCCCAAATGGTGGAGCGTCCACATGTAGTAGAACCACTTCGGAAATTCCGACGAAGTGACTTTGAAAAGATGCTGGTTGAGTGCGCCAACACCGCCGCACCAAAGTTCCACTTCAAGGCTGCCAGACCACGAGAACAGGACATCCCCATCAAGAACAATGTACTGCGACGCCAATTCCGTATTGCAGCGGTCCGCCCCTTCGGTATCACCCTTGCGAAGTTGTGCAATCTTGATGACAGGCAAGGTTGGACCATCACCGGGCGGATATTTTTGAAGCGCAAGTCCGTTGAGGAAATTGGCGATTTGATCGAGGCTGCGAATCTCCCATCCCTCCGGCAACCCCCTTACGGAAGTGGCATGGGCACCTTGCCCATGGGCTGTGGATGGGTTGGATGGAGCAGAACCATCCATACACATGGGCGGGGCGCCCATGCCACTTTCAAAATCCACGAACCACGCCCTGAAGATCGCCTGCGCCATCTTCTCCAGCGTCGCGTTCATCTGGCGGTTGAGTTCGATTTTGTCGTCGAGGGAGCCGAGAACTTCGGCGATGCGGTGTTGGATGGGAAGAGGGGGGAGGCGAAGCGTGAGTAAATCGAATGTTTGACGCGTGATCGTGCTGAAAACTGCACCATGGGCTACACGCTTCATATCTTCAACAGCCAAGCGAAGCGCGTAATAAATAAAATCCGTGCATGCAACATCAGACTTGGCCCGAATCCCATAACAGGACTGGTTGAAAGCCATTGGTCGCCCAAGTTGTGCCAACGCACCAACTGTGCCACGGGCCGACACGATGATGTCGCCTGCGTTCAATAGTGCCGTCGAGCTCTCCTCTAGGCCTTTGGATGTAATTTTTTTCTCGGTATCAAAAACATGCCGGAATCCATTGTTGAAATCAACGACAGATAGCCATGGGATATTTCCGCCCCAGTATTCCAGGGTTGTCGTTTTGGGCGTTCCGCCGCCAAGGATTTGAATGGCCTCGCTAAACGGCACTATTTCCCATTCCTCCTTCTTCATGGCGTCTCCTTCCTCAACAACCCCGCCGAAACCTTCCACCGCTCCCCTTGGTCCGTCACCACGCTCGCCGTCTTCTTGTTCAACTTCTCGATGACGCCGAACTGCCAGCGATCCAGGTTGTCCTTGAACGCCACATGGTCCCCCACGCTGAATTGCGCCAGCGCCACGGTGCTCTTGGCCTGGCGGATGAGGTGGAGTCGTTCGATGATGAGTTTGTTGATGAACAGCAAGTCCGCCTCGCCCATGTGGCGCAGGGCCTCGGTGAACATCTGGCGGTCCACGACCGTCCGCTTCTCGTGATGGGTCATTTTTCCTCCCCCTCGAACGCCGACTCCAACCGCCCCTTCCAAGTTTCCATCAAAGGCCGCCAGTCCCCCGCATCCCCGGCGCGCAGTGCTTCAAGGTAGCGGCGGGTCGGCTCCCCTGGCCCGGGCGACAAGTCCGCATCCGGCGCGTCCAGCCGCCGGAGCAGTTCATCCATGAACAGGCGGGTCACGCGCCCGTTGAAGTCATTGAAGGGGTGGATGGACAACAAGCGGCCTTCGGCAAACGCCAGGAACTCCAGCCACAGGTCATTGGGCGTTTCACCAATCCCCCGCAGGCGGCACTCCAAATCCAAGGCGTATTCGCGCATCAGTACGGGGACTTGCCATGGCTTGGGGGGATGGTGCGGACCCACCCGCACTTCAATCTGCCGCCAACAGCCGGCCCATGCCGGCACCAGATCGCCGCAGATGCGTCGATGCAATGCCAAAACCAAGCGCTCATCCAAGGGGTCGGCGGCGTAAACGCCTTGCGCAATTTCAACCTCGGCCACCTGCACCCGCTCCGCCAAGTGCGGCGCAAGTTCCAAATAACTTAAACGCCCAAGCGTGGTTTCAAGGTGCCTTGTGGCGTGATCAGGGATGCGAGTTTGGCTTCCAAAATCTTCTGGTCCACCGGCTCGCCCTCGAAGGCCATGCTGTGGGCCACTTTGGCCGGAACATGGGACAGCCGGATCGCCCGCTGGTTGTCCGGGGAGATGGCCCGCCATTTTTGAATCGCTTGAATCCATGTCATGCGGTTGCATTATGGCCTCCCTTGGGGGTTTCAGCAATGCCATCTCCCACCTCCCCCATAAACGCCCCAAGATTCCCCCTGATCCGCGCCTGCAACCGATCACTCTCCGCAAACTGCGCCGCCAAGTCCGCGCCCAGACGCTGCATCTTGTCAAGGAATTCCTCCCCATCCGCCTCCACTTCCTCCGCCCCCACGAACCGCCCCGGAGTCAGCACGAAGCCATGCTTCTCAATGCCCGCAATATCCGTCGACATGCAGAACCCCGGCACATCGGCGTAAGTGGCATGGGCACCTTGCCCATGGGCTGTGGATGGATTGGATGGAATGGGACCATCCATACACACGGGCGGGACGCCCGTGCCACATTCTTCGCCGCGCCAGGCGTGATAGGTGTCTGAAATCTTCTGGATGTCCGCCTGCGTCAGTTCGCGCAGCACGCGGCCCTTCATCTCACCCATTTTGCGGGCGTCAATGAACAGGGTTTCGCCTTGGCGGTTGCGCAAGACGCGGTCGCCGACCTTGCCGGCCTTCTTGTTGCGCGCCAAGAACCACAGGCAGACGGGAATCTGCGTGGTGTAGAACAGTTGACCGGGCATGGCCACCATGCAGTCCACCAAGTCGGCCCGCACGATGCGCTCGCGGATTTCTCCTTCACCGGAACTGTTGGAACTCATCGAGCCGTTGGCCATCACGAAGCCGGCGTGGCCATGCGGCGCCAGGTGGTGGATGAAATGCTGAATCCATGCGTAATTGGCATTGCCGGCCGGCGGCGTGCCGTAGGCCCAGCGCGGGTCTTTGATTTCGCCGGATTGGAATTTTTGGCCGCCCCATTCCTTGATGTTGAAGGGCGGATTGGCCATCACGAAGTCGGCCTTCAACTGCGGATGCAGGTCATGGTGGAAACTGTCAGCATGGGTGCCGCCCAGTTGCGCCTCGATGCCGCGAATGGCCAAGTTCATCTGCGCCAACTTCCAAGTGTCGGGGTTGGACTCCTGCCCATAGACCGAGATGTCGTGGATGCGCCCGCCGTGCTCCTTCACGAAGCGCTGGCTCTGGACAAACATGCCACCCGAGCCGCAGGCCGGGTCGAACACGGTGCCGCTGAACGGTTCCAGCATGTTCACCAGCAATTGCACGATGCAGGAGGGCGTGAAGAACTCACCGCCCAACTTGCCTTCGGCGGAGGCGAACTTGCCGAGGAAGTATTCGTAGACGCGGCCCAGGATGTCCTTGTCCTGCGCGCCTTGCCCGTGCATACCCACGGTGCCGACCAGTTCGATCACTTGGCCGAGTTTGTCGTTGGCGATGCCTTTTTGGTGGTAGGTGCGTGGCAGCACGCCCTTCAATTTGGGGTTGGCCTGCTCGATGGCGTACATCGCGTCGTTGATCCGTTCCGCATTGCCGGCCTTGCGCACGGCGGCGACCAGCGCGCCGTAGCGCGCTTCGTGGGGCACCCAGAACACATGCTCGCTGGCGTAGGCATCCGGTTCCTCGCACAACTCCTTGGCATCGAAGCCGAAGTATTCATGCTTGGGGTCTTTGGTTTGCTTGCCAATGTCCTGCATCCGTGCCTCGAAGGCGTCAGAGATGTACTTAAGAAAGATCAGCCCCAGCACGATGTCTTTGTAGTCACCGGCATTGATGCTGCCCCGGAGCAAATCGGCGGACTTCCAAAGTTTTTCTTCAAAGCCAAGGGAGGCGGAGGATGCGGTCGAAGCGGGTGAAGCCATGGGGGCCTGCGTCAATAGATGGAAAGAACGGGGATAGGCTGGGGAATGCTACCAGCCACGGGAGTCTGCAACCACTGTTTTTTTGAAAGGAACAACCATGACAACGCAAGAAAACCCCCTGGAAACAAGGGGTTTGTGCTGGCCCTGGTGGGGATCGAACCCACGCTGGAGCGATTTTAAGTCGCCTGCCTCTGCCGCTGGGCTACAGGGCCGGAAACAAACTTGCGCCTGTTTCAGGGGAGGGAAGCGTACCAGATACACTTCCCCATTCTTCACACTTTTTTCCCATCTGATTGTTTTTCATGGCCACCTTGATTCACGCCCGCGACCTTGCCAAACGCCACGGGCTCAAACATTTGTTCGACGGTGTCGGCATCACGGTTCACACCGGCGACCGCCTGGGCATCATCGGCCCCAACGGCGGCGGCAAGTCCACCCTGCTGAAAATCCTGGCCGGTTACGAGGATTGCGACGAGGGCCAGGTCACGCGCCAAAAGGGCATGCAAATGGCCTATGTGGCGCAGTCGGACACCTTCAAGGATTGCGCCACCGTGCTCGACGCGGCCATGGCACCGATGCTCATGCGCGGGGCCGAGCATTTCGAGGCCGAGATCGCGGCGATGTCGGCGCTGGGCGAGGCCGGCTTCGAGGATTTCGAGGCGGCGCCGTCGTCGCTCTCCGGCGGTTGGAAAAAGCGCCTGTCGCTGGCGCGGGCCCTGGCCAGCGAGCCGGAGTTGCTGATGCTCGACGAACCGACCAACCATTTGGATCTGGCCGGCGTGCTGTGGCTGGAGGAAATTTTGAACCGCTTCAAGGGCGCGGTGGTGATGGTCAGCCATGACCGCATGTTCCTGGAGCGCACCGTCAAGCGCATGCTGGAATTGTCCAATGCCTACCCCGGCGGCACCTTCGAGGCCGAAGGCGCCTACGACGCCTTCGTCGGCAAGCGCGAGGAGTTTTTGGAAACCCAACTCACGCAGCAGCGGGCGATGGCCGGCAAAGTGCGCCGCGACACCGCCTGGTTGCAGCGCGGGGTCAAGGCCCGCCGCACCCGCAACAAAACCCAGATCGCCGCCTCCGCCGAGCGGCGCGCCGAGTTGGCCACCTTGGTCAACCGCAACCGCGGCGCGCAGACCGCCGGCATCAGCTTCAACGCCAGCGAGCGCCAGACGCGCAAATTGCTGGAAGTGCTGGGCGTGGCCAAAACCATGGGCGAGCGCCAACTGTTCGCCAACCTTGAACTCTTGCTTTCGCCCGGTTCGCGCGTCGGCCTGCTGGGTGACAACGGCTGCGGCAAGACCACCTTGATCCGCTGCCTGACCGGCCAATTGCAACCCGACGCCGGCACCATCAAACTGGCCGAAAAACTGCGCGTGGTGCACTTCTCCCAGCACCGCGAGAGCCTGCCGCAAAGCATGCTGCTGCGCGCCGCCTTGCAGGGCGGCACCGGCGGCGAAGGCGGCGGCGGGGGCGGCGACCGCGTGGATTTCCAAGGCAACTTCATGCACATCGCCTCGTGGGCCGAGCGTTTTTTGTTCGACAAAGAAGCGTTGGACACGCCGGTGTCGTCGCTTTCCGGCGGCGAGCAGGCCCGCGTGCTGATCGCGCGCCTGATGCTCCAGCCGGCCGATGTACTGATCCTGGACGAACCGACCAACGACCTGGACATCCCCACCTTGGATGTGCTCGAAGACGCCATGGAATCCTTCCCCGGCGCGGTGCTCTTGGTCACCCACGACCGTTTCATGCTCGACCGCGTGTGCGACACCTTGCTGGAACTCGGCGCCGACGCCGGCCCGGATTGCCACGCCTTCCACTACAGCCTGGACCAGTACGAGCAGGCGCAGGTCAAACGCGAGAAGGACGCCAAAGAGGCGGCCAAAAAAGGCCAGGGCGCGGCGGCCAAAAAACCGCACGCCCCGCCGCCGCCCCCGCCACCCAAACCCAAGGTCAAACTCTCCAACAAGGAGCAGTACGAGTTGGACCATATGGAAAAGAGCATCGCCGAAGCCGAAGCCCAAGTCGCCAAGCTGGAGGCCAGCACCCTTTCCCCGGCGGTGCAGGCCGACCACCAGAAACTGACCGCCCATTACATCGAGCAGGGCAAGGCCCAAGACCGCGTGAACGCCCTCTTGGCGCGGTGGGAGGAGTTGGAGGCGAAGGTGAACGGGGAGTGAGGGGGGCGGTTTTCGCCTGCGCCCGGGAACGCGGGACACCAGTCCCGCTCAAAACAAGGCATTCCTTGAATTCAGCGGGACTGGTGTCCCGCGTTCCCGGGCGCAGGCGCATGTCCGGGGTGTCGTGGATGGGATTATGATTTCCCCATGTCCCACCCCAAAATAGCCGTCCTGCTCGCCCCCGGTTTCGAGGAAGTCGAAGCCGCCGCCCCCATTGATGTGCTGCGCCGCCTGGGCTTTGAGGTGCAGGTGGCCGGGGTCGGCGGGCTTGGCCGCGAGGTGGCCGGGTCGCACGGGCTGGCCTTCAAGGTGGATTGCCTGCTGTCAGAGGTCAAAGCCGCCCATTTGTTGGCGGTGGTGCTGCCCGGCGGTTTCGGCGGGGCGACCCACTTGCGCGACAGCGCCGAGGTGATCAAACTGGTGCAAGAGGTTTACGCCGCCGGCCATCTGGTGGCGGCGATTTGCGCCGCGCCGTTGGCGCTGGACAAGGCCGGCCTTTTGGAAGGCAAGAAATACACCTGCTACCCGGGGGTGGAGGGGCAAATCCACCACGGCACCCACACCGGCGGGCGCGTCGAGCGCGACGGTCGGATTTTGACGGCCAAAGGGCCGGGGGCCGCCATCGAATTCGGTCTGGCCATCGGCACTGCGCTGGGCAAGGGGCCGGAAGCCGAGCAATTGCGGTTGGGGATGATTGTGGATTGAACTTTCCGGCATTGACATTTTCCGCCATGCCCCCGGCGCCGGCGAAGGCCTAGAATCCCCCCATGCCCCCAATCCTCCTTGAAATCGCCTGGCCCGAATGGCTGTTTGCCAACCCTTGGCCGCTGGTGGCGGGCTTGGTGCTGCTGTTCGCCGGCTTGCGGCTGGTTGGCCGGCGCCTGGAAAAACCCAAGTTGCTGCGCGCCTCGTGGGGGGCGCTGGGGGTGTTGGGGCTGGTGATTGCCGGGGCGCAACTGGTGGAGACGCCAAGCGAAAAATTGGTGCGCCAGACCGAGGAAATGGCGCAGGCCAGCATCGGGCCGAATTTCAAAGTGCTTGGCGCGCTGCTGGCGCCAGAGGTCAAAGTTAGCATCGGCGACCAGTCGCGCGTGATCATGACCGGCGACCAAGCCTTGCGCGCCCGTTTGGCCCAGGCCCAAGTGCAGACCCTGAGTTGCTCGGGCATGCAGGCCACCCTGGTCGACGCCCGCACCGCGTGGGTGCAGGTTTCAATCCAGGCCAGCGGCGCTAAATGGGACAGCCACGGCATGACCACTTGGAAAATCCACTGGTCCAAAAACCCGGCCGGCTGGCAGGTGACCGAATTGCAACTGGTCAATGCGCCGATGGGCATGCTGGGAAAAATCGATTTGCGGGGGCATTGAAGCATGCGTCTGATCCTTGCCAGCCAATCCCCGCGCCGGGCGCAGTTGCTGCGTGAAGCGGGTTTTGCGTTTGAACGGATGGATCCGCCCTTTGCCGACCCGGACCAGCCGGACCCGCACCATGACCCGGCGGCTTTTGTCGCCGGCTTGGCTTTGCAAAAAGCCCTGAGTTTGCAGGCGATTTTGGATGAAGACGCGGTGATCCTGGCCGCCGACACGGTGTGCGTGGACGGGCAAGACAACCTGCTTGGCAAGCCCCTGGACCGCGCGGATGCGGCGCGCATGTTGGATTTGCTGGCCGGCAACCGCCAGCGGGTGCTGACCGGGGTGGCGATTCTGCGCCCCGGCCACAGGGTGAATTTCAGCGACGAAGCGGTGGTGCATTGCGGCGCCGTCAGTGAGGCGCAACTGCAGGCGGCATTGGATGCCAACGGCTGGCAGGGCAAGGCCGGCGGCTACAACCTGCTCGATCTGCA
>CAZVNU010000019.1:0-14663 GCA_964628335.1 uncultured Phycisphaeraceae bacterium | reverse complement strand
AAGCCATCGTGCGCATCAATTCACAGTCGGGCAAGGGCGGCATCGCCTACATCCTGGGCCGCGACTTCGGCTTTGACCTGCCCAAACCGATGCACCCCGAAGTCGGCATCCTGATCGGCGCGGAAGCCGACAAGCAATCCCGGGAGTTGCCTCCGGCGGACATCTGCGCCTATTTCAAGAAATATTTCGTCAACCTCGAAGCGCCGTTGAAACTGGTGTCCTTTGACGAACATCCCGTTTCCGGCGAAAGCCACAGTTATGCCTGCCTGGCCGAAGTCGAGATCCACGGCAAACGGGCCGCCATCAAAGGCCAGGGCAACGGCCCGATCAACGCCTTTGTGCATGCGCTGGCCAGCCAAAACATCACCGGCTTTGCGCTCAAGGATTACCGCTCGCACGCCATCGGCGGCGGCGATGGCGGCGATGGCGGCGATGCCGCGGAATCGGCCGCCTATGTCTGCGTGGCCCGCGACCGCGACGGCGCCAAATTCTGGGGTTGCGGGGTGGACACCAACATTGAACTGGCCGGCCTGCTGGCCCTGGTGTCGGCGCTGAACCGGGCGCTGTGAAACCGGGAACGCCGGGAACGCCGGGCTGGTGCTCGGCGTTCCCAGCCTACAATCCCAGCATGCCCCGCATCCTCCTGATCTCCAACCCCGACAAGCACGCCGCCATGGATGCGCTGCCGGATTTCCGCGCCTGGCTGGCGGCGCGGGCCGAGATCGTGGCGGAATTGGATTCCACCGCCTTGGCGCAAAAATCCGCGCGCCTGCCGGAGGCCGACTTCGCTTTGGTGCTCGGCGGCGACGGCACCCTGCTGTCGGTGGCCCGGGCCTTTGTCGAAGCCCAGGCGCAAACGCCGATCCTGGGGGTGAATTTCGGCAAGCTGGGATTCCTCGCTGAATTCGGCTTGGAAGAAGTCAAACAGCACTGGACTCTGTTGGCCAAAGACGGCTACCAAGTCCGCAACCGCCTGCTGCTGGATGTGTCGGTGTTCCCGCCCGGCGCCGAAGCCGACGCGCCGCCTTTGGCGCGGGTGTTTGGCTTGAACGATGCCGTCATCAACGCCGGCGCCCCCTTCCGCATGGTGGACATCGAACTCTCCATCGACCCGGAGGAAAACGGCGATGCCGCCGCCGCCACCTTCTCGGGTGATGGCGTGGTGGTGGCCACCTCGGCCGGCTCCACCGCCTACAACCTCTCGGCCGGCGGCCCGATCATGGCGCCGGGCGCCGAAGCCCTGTGCGTGACCCCGCTCAACCCGCATTCGCTGGCCTTCCGCCCCATCGTGGTGCCGGCCACCACCGACATCTGGCTGCGGCTCTTGCGCGCCAATGCCGGTTCGGCGCTGGTGGTGGACGGGCAAACCTCCATCCCGCTGGCCGACGGCCAGCGCGTGCACATCACCCGCTCGCGCAGCATCGTGCGCCTGGTGCAAAACCCGGCGCGCAGTTACTGGGCAACCCTGGCGGACAAGCTGCATTGGGCGGCGCGACCGCAGGGGTGAAAGTGAACGCGGCATCCCGGCGCGCACAAAGAGAAAATGAGTGCCATCATTTCCTCTCCACCACCATCGCCGGCAACGCCGCCAAAAATTTGCGCCCGTAGCCCTTGGTGACGATGCGCGGATCGAGCACCACCACCCGGCCGGTGTCGGTCTTGGTGCGGATCAAGCGGCCGAAACCCTGTTTGAACATCAGGACCGCCTCCGGCAGTGAGTACTCGGCGAACGCACTGCCGCCACGCGCTTCGATGCGTTCGCAGCGGGCCTGCACCAAGGGCAAATCCGGCACCGCGAAAGGCAATTGCATGATGATGACCAGGCGTAGCGCATGGCCCGGCACATCCACCCCTTGCCAGAAGGAATCGGCACCCAGCAACACCGCCCGTCCGGAATGCTTGAACTGCGCCAACAATTCGCTGCGCGACACGCCTGGCCCCTGCACCAGCAACGGCCAGCCACGCAAGGAGGCGTCCGGGCGCAAAAAGTCGGCCGCTTCGCGCAATTGCTTGTAATTGGAGAACAGCACAAAAGCCCCGCCGTCGCTGGCCTCCAACTCTTTGAGCATGGCGGTGAACACCTTCAACCGGCCGACGGTGTCTTTGGCTTCGGGCAAGCCGGGATGGAGCGCCAGGGTGGCTTGGCGCTGGTAATCAAAGGGCGAACCCAAGTGCAGGCCCAGGGCCTGGTCGCAGCCCAGACGGGATTTGATGTGGGCGAACACATCGTCACCCTTGGGCGCGGCGGCGGTCGTTTTGGTTTTACCGCCCGGCACCGCCAAAGTCGCCGAGGCCAAAATCACCGGCAACGGTTTTTTGTCCGTGGTTTGCGCCTTGAACAGATATTGGGCCAACAGCGACGCCACTTCCACCGGGGCGGCGTTGAGCGCCACCCGCTTGCCACGGCCGCGCGTCTGCACTTCGACCCAGGTCACCCGGTCCGGACCGGCCAAACTGACCAATTCGGTGGCCGCCGCCGCAATGCCTTCGGCCCGGTTGGCCAGCATTTGCGCCTCCAACTTGTCCTGGGCATCCTCCAAGCGGTCGGCCACCCGGCGCAGGGCGATCACCAAGTGATTGAGCGGCTCGGTCAAACTGTTGGCGATGAAATCCGGGTCGCGCACCCGGCCGTTTTTGTTGCCGCGCCCGGCCTCGATTTCGCTCCAGCGCAACAAGTCGTCGAAAAAATGTTCCGCCGCCTGGCGGGCCTGATCCACCGCCTGCTGGCCGCGAAAGTACAACTCATTGCCGATGGCCTCGTGGATTTTGGGATTGGCCAAAAAGCCCTTGTTGTTGCGCCCCAGCACCCGGCCCAGCAGCGACACCACCTTGAAACGGGTGAGCTTGGTGCCGAAATGGTCGCCGGCCACCTCTTCGACGGTATGGGCTTCATCCAGCACCACCGCGTCGTAATCGGGCAGCACGCCGCTGCCGCCCTCGGCGCGCAAGGCCAAGTCGGCGAAAAACAGCGCGTGATTGACCACGATGAGGTCGGCCCGGCGCATGCGCTCGCGCGCCTGCTGAAAAAAGCACTCCTTGAAGCGCGGGCACTTGCTGCCCAAGCAATCCTCGCCATCTGATTGGGCCTCGCTCCACACATTCGGATCAGCCAACTGCGGCAAGGTCAGGCGCGAGCCGTCGGTGGTTTCCGCCACCCATTCCACCAAGGCGTCCAAGGCCTGGATGGACGGGCCATCCTCGAACAGATTGGCCTTCTGGTCGTAGGCCCGTTGCAAGCGCCGGCGCGACACATAGTTGCTGCGGCCCTTGGCCAGCACCGCGGTGAATTCGTGCGGCAGGACCGAACGCAAAAACGGGATGTCCTTGTTGACCAACTGCTCCTGCAGCGCGATCGTGTGGGTGGAGATCACCACCTTGCGCTTGGGGCCACCGTCTTCTTCATTGCCCACCGCGTGCAAAATGAGCGGCAGCAAATAGGCAAATGACTTGCCCACCCCGGTGCCGGCCTCCACCACCAGCACCCCGCGCTTTTCCAGCGCCCCTGCCACGGCCGTGGCCATGGCGGTCTGCTCCGGGCGCTCCTCGTATGCGGCCCCCAGGCGGCGGGCGATGGGTCCGGCGGGTCCAAGCAAGGGGGCGATACGGGAAGGCATAAGGAGGGTCGGCTTTAGCCGACCTTGGACGCATACTATGAAGCGCATGGCCTAATTTCGGCGGGTAAACATCTGCCGGAGAGCATAACTGGGAACCCAGCTCTTTAGTTATCCTGCCACCACCCAGACCCTCCATTCTCCGCCCGTCCCAGCCCCAAGGTCGGCTAAAGCCGACCCTCCACCCATGCCCCTTTCCCCCGCCGACATCGAACACCGCCCCTCCCCCCTGCACGGCATGGGCGTTTTCACCCAAAAAGCGCTGGCCAAGGGCGAAGTCGCCACCGTGATGCGCGGCAGCGTGGTGCATGCCAAAGACATGGACGACGACACCCGCGCCTTGCAAATCGGCCCGGAACTCTGGCTGGCCGAAGATCCGGCCAACCCGCATTTTGACGACTACCTCAACCATGCCTGCGCGCCCAACCTGGGCTTTGCCGACGGCTCGCTGGCTTTGATTGCCTTGCGCGACATTGCCGCCGATGAGGAATTGACCTGGCATTACGCCACCTCGATCGCCGCCGCCGATTGGCGCATCCCCTGCAAGTGCGGCGCCGCCGACTGCATGGGCCACATCACCGGCTTTGAAGGCTTGGACGAAAAAACCCAGGCCGAATTGCGCCCCATCGCACTCGACTTTTTGCGCGGGGTGGGCCGGTGAACGCGTGCGGCTGGTTGTGGTTCAGAAAAGTCCTGCTCGCCGGCAACCTGCTGGCGCCGCTGTTTCTCGTGGCCATGGTTGTTGGCGGCCACCCCTGGCTTGGCCTAGGCATTTGGCTCACCCTGTATCTCGCCTTGCACTGGGCCATCTTCCGGCCGACCTCACCCTGGCTGGGCCCGGTCATGACCCGCTTTGAACCCAGCGTGGACCGCCCCCAAGAAATCTGGCTCACGCTTGACGACGGCCCTGATCCGGAAGACACCCCCTTGGTGCTGGATCTGCTCAAAGCCCACGATGCCAAGGCCACCTTCTTTTTCATCGGCGCCAAAGCGCTTCAACACCCCGAGCTGGTGCGCCGGGCGGCCGAAGAAGGCCATGGCGTCGGCCACCACACTTTTTCGCATCCGGCCCACTGCTTTTGGCTGCACGGCCCCGGCGCCACCGACCGCGAATTGCGGGCCGGCCGCCAGGCGGTGGCCACCGCAGCCGGCCTCGATCCGGCGCACGCCATGCCGTTCCGGGCGCCTTCCGGCTTGAAGGGGCCGTTCCTGCACGCCCTGCTGCTGCCCGGCGAACCGCTGGTGGCCTGGACCGCCCGCGCCTTTGACACCGTCTGCCGCCAGCCTGACACCGTCATCCAGCGCCTTCTCAAAGACATCCAACCCGGCGCCATTTTGCTGATGCACGAAGGCGTGATCGCCGATGACGGCAGCCGCCTGGCGCCGCAGGTATTGGAAAAATTGCTGGTTGGATTGGCCAAGCGCAACCTCAAGCCGGTGGTGCCAGGCTTCGATCAATTGCGCTGAAAGGCAGGGCTGGCGGGTCAAGGAACCCCGACCGTCAGGGAGGAGACGCTGGCACGCTATTTCGGCGGTTGCGCGTCCCCTCCCTGACGGTCGGGGTTCCTTTTCAAAGGGATGACGCGCGTGACCCGCCAGCCCTGGCTGAAAGGCCGGCCCTTGACCCGCGGCATGCGCACTCTGTGCATCCCCCGGCCCAAAGCACGGCGGATGAACGCTATGCTGCCCCCATGACCAGCCCGCGCAATGCCGCCATCAGCCTGCTGAAAATCCTCCGCCAAGCGGGGTTTGAGGCCTATTTCGCCGGCGGCTGCGTGCGCGACGCCCTGCTTGGCCTGGTGCCCAAAGATTACGACATCGCGACCAGCGCCACCCCGGATGAAGTAGGCGGCCTGCTGCCGCGCTGCCGGATGGTGGGCAAAGCCTTTGGCGTGGTGCTCTCGCAGCCAACCCGAGGTATTGCCATCGAAGTCGCCACCTTCCGCACCGACGGCGCCTATTCCGACGGACGCCGCCCGGACTCGGTGGTGTTCACCGATGCCAAGGGCGATGCCCAAAGGCGCGACTTCACGATCAACGGCTTGTTCGCCGACCCGCTCACCCCCAACCCGGACGGCTCGGACCGGGTGATTGATTTCGTCGGCGGAGTCGCCGATTTAAAGGCCGGCGTCCTGCGCGCCATCGGCGAACCAGCACAGCGCTTTGGCGAGGATTATTTGCGCCTGCTGCGGGCGGTGCGGTTCGCCTCACGGTTGGATTTTCAAATCGAGGCGCAAACGCTGGCCGCCTTGCAAGAGTTCGCCCCGAAATTGGCCGGCATCGCCAAAGAGCGCATCGGCGACGAGGTGCGCCGCGCGCTGTCCGGCCCACGCTTTGCCAAGGCAGTCCAACTCCTTGAAACGACCAACTTGGCTGTTTCCGCCCTGATGCTGCCTGCCAGCACCCCATTCACCCCGATGCGCCTGACCGCCCTTGCACCGCAAACCGCCTACCCCACCCGCTTGGCCGCCTGGCTGCTGGACCGGGGCAATGCGTTGGATGGCGCCACCCAAACGCAAGTGCGCCTGGGGCTCAATCTGACCAACGACGAGCGCGATACGTTGGCCGCCTTGCCGCCACTGCAGATGCGCGCGGGAAATTGGGCCGGGTCGGGGGTCGCTGCCCAAAAGCGCCTGCTGGCGGACAAAGCTTGGCCGCAGGCTTGCTTGCTGCTGGCCGCCGACCCCGCCACCGGGGCCTTGGCCGACCGCATCACCGTCGAGACGCGCACCTTGGCCGATGACGGCATCGGCATTGCCCCTGCCCCCTTCCTCAACGGCGGCAGTTTGCTGGCCCTTGGCTTGGCCCCCGGCCCGCGCTTCAAGCAATTGCTTGAGGATGCCTATGATCTGCAATTGACCGGGCAAATCCAAACCCAGGCCGACGCCTTGGCTTGGGCGAAAAAAAATGAAGGCACCTAATCTATACTGCCCATCCCCATGTTCTCAAACTTCCTCAACAACCTGCAAAACACCTTCGCCACCACGCCCACCAGCGCTTATGGTTGGGTGGTGGCCGCCCTGCTGCTGGCTGGCATCGGCCTACCGCTGCCCGAGGACATCCCATTGCTCCTGGGCGGCTATGCCTGCGCGCAGGAAGGCATGCCCCAAGACATTTTGGGCATCCACCCGGTCATCGTCATGATGGCGGCCGGCATCCTGGCCATCTTGGCCGGCGATCTGTTTGTCTATTGCCTGGGCCGTTTCGTCGGCGGCCGCGTGCATCAATGGAAGTGGTTCATGAAACTGGTCGGCCATGGCAACCTTGAAATGGCCCGCACCCTGTGCGCCAAAAAAGGCGGCCGCTTCATCATCGTGTCGCGCTTCATGCCGGGCCTGCGCAGTCCGGCCTTTTTCGCCGCCGGTTCGCTGGGCATGCCGGTGGGGAAATTCCTGCTGTGCGATGGTTTGGCCGCCATGTTCAGCGCGCCCATCTTCGTCTTTTTGGGCTTTCACTTCCATGACAAGCTGGACTACGCCAAAGATGCCCTGAAAAAGGGTGAGCTGATCGGTTTCATCATCCTGGGCGTGCTGGTGCTGGTGGTGGTCGCCTACAAAATGTTCATCACCCAAAAAATCAAGAAGATGAAAGCCGAAGCGGAACTGGCAGACCAGCAGGACCAAGCCACCCTCTTGGCCGCCGACAAGAAGATACACACCCCCTAAGCGCCCATGCCCGCCGCCATGCCCGCCGCCATGCCCGCCGCCCATGCCCACCCTTGACCCCGCCATCCTTGACCGCGTGCGCGCCGCTTACGAAGCGGTGCTGGCCCGCATAGGCGTGGCGGCCCAAAAGAGCCGGCGCAACGCCGACGACATCGCGCTGGTGGCGGTCACCAAATACTGTTCGATGGAAGAAGTGCAAGCCTTGCTCGCCCTTGGCCACCTCGACCTTGGCGAAGGCCGGGTCCAGCAATTGGAGGAGCGCGCCGCCTTGCTGTCCGACCCCGCAGCCGAATCGTTGGCCGACCCCATCCGCTGGCACATGATCGGCCACTTGCAGCGCAACAAGATCAAGCAGGTGGCGCCCCTGGCCGCCCTCATCCACTCGGTGGATTCGCTGCGTCTGGCCGAGGATCTGCACGCCTACGGCGCCAAAAACGACCGGATACTGGATGTTTTGGTGCAGGTCAATGCCTCGGGCGAAGAGAGCAAAACGGGCGTGCCGCCGGCCGCCGCCCTCCACCTGTGCGAGCAAGTCGAGAGCATGGCCCATTTGCGCCTGCGCGGGCTGATGACCATGGCCGCCCCGGCCGAAAAGCCCGAGGATATGGAAACCAAAGTGCGCCCCGCCTTCGCCCGCACCCGCGAGGTGTTCAACGACATCCGGCGCGCTTCGTTTTGCAACAAGGATTTCAATGTGCTCTCGATGGGCATGAGCGATGATTTTGAAATCGCCATCGAAGAGGGCGCCAATGTGGTGCGGGTGGGCAGCGCGCTGTTCGGGGCTTGAGTCAAAAATAAGAATCCAAGGGGTGCCACGGACAGCGAAGTCGTCCGTGGCAAGAACGTGGATTGTCCCAATGGGCACGGACGACTTCGCTGTCCGTGGCACCCTTTGATTGTTTTTTCAACGGCCGAATTTTTCCGCCGCCAGCTTGCCGTCCGCCGGCACGCCCGGGCCGAAGCACTTCAATTCCACCGCCTTGTCCGCCAACCACGCCACCCGCAGCGGATGCCAACCCGCGCGCCAAGCCACGACTTTTTTGGATTGGGCGTTGGGGGTGGATTCCGCCGCCAATTGGCCGTCCAGCCACAACCGGGCCTCGCCGCCCAGGCTGAAGGTGTACAGGCCGTCAGCCTCCACCTTCACCCAACCCTCGCACACCAGTGCGCTGCCAGCTTGCCGGGGCTTGACTGAAAAATCCGCGCACAACCCGGCATAGGTGGGCTCCGCGGCCGCCAGCTTGTCGAGTGACGGCACATTTTCATAGCAGGCATAGGCCAAACCGCGCTCCGGGGGCAGCACCACCGGGCTGGCGGCGACCAATTGCTTCTCGTTCCAGGCGACGACCTGCACGGCGGCGGGAGCCAGGCCGTACATGCGGTAGAGATCGCCGCCATCCATGAAGGGGGCGGCCTGGATCAAACAGGTCTTCGACACCCTGGGCGGATTGGCCGGGTCATACAGCGGTGATTCCAAATTGGGCACCGAACCATCCAGCGTGTAGGCGATGCGCACGCCGATGGGATACTCCGCCGCCATGCGCACCACGGTGTCACCCAAAAAATCGGCGGCTTCAGGACTGATGCGCACCAACGGCGGCGCCACATAAGCGCTCATGCGGCGCAAGGCCGGGGCATCCACCGACTCCTGGATGCGCACGCGCAAGGCGTCCGTCATGATCGGTTTGAAGCGCACCACCTTGCGCGCGCCGATGCCCTGGCCCTGCGCAACCATTCGCCACAGGCCGTCCACGCGGACTTCCACCACCAAGGCGCCCACCCGGGCGCCGAGTTCGGGCACTTCCTCCAACCACACGCGATCCACCATGTGCAATTCCGGGAAAATGGCCGTCAGCGCGGCCTCGCGCGCCTCGGGCTGGGCCGCCCAATAGGTTTCATTGTTGCCATCGGTCAAGGCGGCCGGCGCAAATTCCGGCAAGCTGTCGCCCCCGCGCACCGAAGACGCTTCCAACGGGCGGGCCGCCAGCACATCTTGCAGATAAAGCGCCTGCAAAGCCTTCAACGGCTCTTTGGGCATGGGTAGCGACCCGTAACTCTCAACCCACAACGCCTTGACGCCAGCCTCGTCCAGCGCCTCCAACGCCGCCGGCTCGGCAAACGGCGCGCCATGCGCCGCCAGCGGCGGCAACGGCTTGGCGCTGTGGCAGGCGGCGAGCAACAACATGGCAGAAAGCGGGAGGAGTTGGCGCATGGTGGACAGATTACATCAGCGCCACCGGATCCACATCCACCGCCATTTCCGCCGAGGCCACCGCCCCTTTTGGGCGCAAATGCGCCAACACCTGCTGGATCACCGCCGGATCCGCCGCGTACATCTGGAATTCAAAGCGGTAATGGTCGGCCACCCGGCTCACCGCACAGGGCGCGGCCGGCGTCAACCGCACCGGCAGTTTGCGCCCTGACACAAACACCAGGGCCGCCTCGGCCAGCGCTTCGGCCTTGGCCCGGGTCTTGGCTTCGTTTTCACCGCGCAGCAAGATGCGCGCCATGCGCACGGCCGGCGGCAAATGGGCCTCAAAGCGCGTCACCAGTTCGGCATCGGCAAAGCCGGTGTAATCATGGGCCACCGCCGCCACGATCGGCGCGGCGTCGGGCTGAAAGGTCTGCACCACCACCCGCCCCAATTCCGCCCCGCGCCCGGCCCGGCCGGCCACCTGCGAGATCAGTTGAAAGGTGCGCTCGCAGGCGCGGAAGTCCGGCAAATTCAGCGCGGTGTCAGCCGAGATCACCCCCACCAACGTCACATCGGGAAAGTCCAAACCCTTGGCCACCATCTGGGTGCCAAGCAGGATGTCGGCTTCGCCGGCGCGGAAAGAGTCCAGCGCCAGGCGGTAGTCCTCGGCCTTTTTCATGGTGTCGGCGTCCATGCGCACCATGCGCGCCGAAGGGAATTTTTGCGTGATTTCATCCTCCACCCGCTGGGTGCCCAAGCCAAAAGTGATGGTGCGCTTGCCGCAGCACGGGCAGGTGGCGGGCAAACGCTGCTCGGCTGCGCAGTGATGGCACTTGAGCACGCCACCGGACGGCAGGCGCAAGTCACGGTGGTAAATCATGCCGGCATCGCAATGGTCGCAACGCATCTGCCAGCCGCAATGGTGGTCCGGGCAGGCCACCCAGTTGGCAAAGCCGCGCCGGTTGAGCAGGATCACCGCCTGATGCTTGCGGGCCAGGGTGCGTTTGAGTTCTTCCTCCAACGCGTGGGACATCAAATGAATGCCCTTGCGCTGGCGCCTTTCGGCCACCATGTCCACCACCTTGACCTGCGGCATTTGCGCCCCCGGCACGCGGTCGGGCAGGTGGAGGTAATGCCAGTGCGGGCGGGGTGGCCGTTCTGCCATGCCCTTGGCATTCAAATAGCTTTCCAAGGCCGGCGTGGCCGAGCCCAGCACCACCGGACACTTGGCGTTGGCCGCCCGGCACACCGCCACATCGCGGGCGTGGTAGCGTGGGGCCTGGTCCTGCTTGTACGAAGGTTCGTGCTCTTCATCGACGATGATGAGGCGCAAATTTTTAAGTGGTGCGAAAATCGCCGAACGCGCGCCCACCACGATGCGGGCTTCGCCGCTTTCAATCCGCCGCCATTGGGCATGGCGCTGGGCCGAAGTCAGGCCGGAGTGCAGCACCGCCACCAACGACTGCGGAAAGCGCGCGTAAAAACGGCCGACGGTTTGCGGGGTGAGGGCGATTTCGGGGACCAGCACGATGACGCCGGGAAAATTACCTTCCTGCATCATTTTTTCAATCAGGCGCAAATACACCTCGGTCTTGCCGCTGCCGGTCACGCCATGCAGCAAAAAGGCGCCGAATCCTTCGCCCAAGCCCTGTTCCAGACGCGTGAGCGCAGCAGCCTGACCGGCGGAAAGCGCGATGTCTTTGGGCGCTTCCGACACCCGGGCCGCCTGCACATCCAAGCGGCTTTTGACTTGGGTGACTTTCTGCTCTTCAAGCAGGCCCAGCGCCAGCAATCTGGTGATCGGGCCGGTGGTTTTGGCGCCGGCCTTTTCGGCGAGGTCGGCAGGCGAAAACCAGGCGTCTTTCCCCTCTTCCGCCGCCGCCAAAATCAACTTCTGCAACGGCGTCAATTTGGCGGGGGCCTCTTTGCCCGAGCGGCGCACCTGCGCCACCTCGCGACTGCCGGTGTCGTGCTTGACCGCCGCCGGCAACATGGCGGCGAACACCTGGCCGATGGGTGAGGCGTAATAGCGCGCCATCCACGCCGCCAGTTTGACCAGATCTTCGGGCAGCAAGGGAAAGCCCTTGTCCCATTCCAACAACGCTTTCACCCTCCTCGCATCCATCGCACAAGTCTCGCTGCGCGACAACACCCAGCCCGACACTTTCTGCCTGCCCAAGGGCGCCAACACCCGCGCCCCCACCGGCAAGTCGGCCATTGTTTTGGGAATGGCGTAGGTGAAGCCCTCATGCGCATCCACCCCGCGCTCGAGGGCGATTTGGGCGTAGCCCGCATTGGGGACCGGCGCGGGAGGCGCGGCTAAAGGGAGGGGATCGGGGTGCATCGCAAACAGCGTCTTCATTTGAAATACGCCTCCCAATCCGCCAGCGCCATCGCATCATCCACTTGCCTCTCATCCCCCACCGGCACCACCGCCAACACCTCCACCCCGGTCATTTTTTCAATCCAAGCCCGGTTGCTGGTGACGGCCCCTTCCCGCTCGTCGCCGCCGTTCATCACGATGCCGGCAATCCTCGCCCCGCTGGCGCGCAGCAGTTCCACGGTCATGGCGGTGTGGTTGAGGGTGCCCAAGCCGGTGCGCGCCACCACCAGCACCGGCAGCGCCAAGTCGCGGATCAATTCGCGGATGGTGTAATCCGCCCCTTCCAGCGGCGCGAGCAGGCCGCCGACACCTTCCACCAGCACCGGTTGCCGGGCTTGGTTGAGTGCTTCGATGCGGGTTGCCACCGCGGACCAATCCACCCCCTGCCCCAGATTTTGCGCCGCCACCGCCGGCGCCACCGGCGGGCCGAAACGCAAGGGCGAAATCTGCGCATCGGTCAGGTTCATGCCGCTGGCGAGGCGCAACTTTTCGATGTCTTCAAACGAACCGTCCGCCGCTTGGCCGCTGACCAAGGGCTTGAACGGCACCACGCCCAAGCCCGCTTTTCGGCAGGCGCGCAGGATGGCGCAACTGACGGTGGTTTTGCCGACACCGGTGTCGGTGCCGGTGACGAACAAGCCGGGCAGGGTGAAGGGCGGGAGCATGGGCGAAATTGTAGGCATCAAAGAACCCCGACCGTCAGGGAGGGGACGCTTGGCGTTATTCCATCAAGTCCGTCCCCTCCCTGACGGTCGGGGTTCTTTGCCCTCGTACAATTCCCCCATGCAAGATTCCGAAATCTACGCCGCCATCGGGGAAGACGGCTTCACGCGCCTGGTGGCGGCGTTTTACCGCCGCATCCCGGCCGACGATTTGCTCGGCCCCATGTATCCCAAAGACGACCTGGCCGGCGCCGAGCAACGCATGCGCGACTTCATGGTCTATCGCTTTGGCGGGCCGGATGTCTACACCCCCGCCCGCGGCCACCCGCGCCTGCGCATGCGCCATGCGCCCTTTCCGGTGGATGAAGCGGCAATTGACCGCTGGCTGGCATTGATGCAGGCCGCCGCCAAGGAAACCGGCATATTCGAGTCGCCGGCCTTCCCCGCATTGTGGAAGTTTTTCGTCGGCACCGCCCTGTTCATGCGCAACAAGGAAGGCTGATGAACCGCCACGCCGATATCGTGATTGTGGGCGCGGGCGCCGCCGGCCTGATGGCCGGGATTTTCGCCGGCCAGGGGCGCGGCGGCAAGCAAGTCGTCCTGCTCGACGGCTCCAAACGCATCGGCACCAAAATTTTGGTCGCCGGCGGCGGCCGCTGCAATGTGACCCACGATGTGGTGCATGTCGAAGATTACGCCGGTCCCTCCAAGCACACGGTCAAAGCGGTGCTGGATTCCTTTCCGGTTGAGCAAACGGTGGCGTTTTTCAAAGACCTTGGCGTGCATCTCAAGCGCGAAGACACCGGCAAACTGTTCCCCACCACCGACCGCGCCCGCACCGTGCTCGATGCCTTGGTCGGCGCCTGCGAAGCGGCCGGGGCGCACATTCTGACCGAGCACCGGGTGACCGCCGTAGCGAAAACCGCCGACGGCTTTGCGCTGGAAACCAGCCAAGGCCCGTGGACCTGCCACCAACTCATTTTGACCCCCGGCGGCAAAGCCCTGCCCGCCTCCGGCAGCGATGGCGGCGGCTACCTGCTGGCCCAAGCCCTGGACCACGGCATCACCGACACCTGGCCCGGCTTGGTGCCGCTGACCATCACCAAAAACCATTGGATCGCCGAATGCAAAGGCATCACCTTCGACGGCGAATTGCGCCTGGAAGGCCCGCCAAGCAAAGTGCTGCACCGCCAGGCCGGCAGCATTTTGTTCGCCCACTTTGGCTTGTCCGGCCCGGCCCCCATGGATATCTCGCGCCACCTGCGCGGCCATGCCAAAGCCAAGCCCAAACTGCTGCTGTCCTTTTTGCCCGGCCTTGACCTCAACCAAGCCGATGCCTTGCTGGTGGGGGCCGCCGCCAAACGCCCCAAGGCGCAAATCGCCACTTTGCTGCACGAAGAACTGCGCCTTAAAGCGCAATTATGCGAAGCCCTGTGCTGGAACGAAAACGAAATCCTGCCCAGCCAACCCGCCGGCCAAATCCCGCGCGAAGCAAGGCGCAAGCTGGCGCAGACCTTGACCGGCATGGTCATCCCCGTCGCCGGCGACCGCGGCTACGACTACGCCGAAGTGACGGCCGGCGGCGTGCCGCTGGTGGAAGTCAACAGCAAGACCATGGCCTCACGCAAGTGCGACGGGTTGTTCCTGGCGGGGGAGATCCTGGATTGCGATGGGCGGATCGGGGGGTACAACTTCCAGTGGGCGTGGTGCACGGGGAGGTTGGCGGGGTTGGAGGCGGGGGCGTAAGGCGAAGAGCCCTTCCGTACTCCAACCTGGAATACATGCCCTGAAACCTACTGTAGTGTCTTGAAAACCACCACGGCAATGACACCCACCAACATGATCAGCAAATGAGGTGCAAGTTCCATGGGGCCGGCAGTGCAAGCATGTCTGGATTTGATTTACCGCAACGCCCGCACCACGCGGGTGGGTAAATCCATCGCCGCGCGGGCCACGCTGGCGGCGTGATCGGCAACACCGTAATTTTCCGCCGGCACAAACACGCAGGAGCCGGAGCCGGTGACATGGGCCGGCGCGCCTTGGCCGTTTAATTGCGCCAGCACCATGCCGACTTCCGGCGCCACGCCGCGGGCGGCCAAGGCCAGGTCATTGAAGCAAGTGCGTTCACCGCGCGCCACGGCTTGGGCT
>CAZVNU010000018.1:0-14797 GCA_964628335.1 uncultured Phycisphaeraceae bacterium | reverse complement strand
GGGCTTGTTGGAGCGCGGGCGTCCCCACCCGCAAATCCGGCGGGCGGCTCGATGCGCACCAAACCCATGAAGACCCTCGGGAAAACGGAAAGCGCAAGCGGCTTTCCCTTGGGTTTTTGTTTCACCTCGCGCCTTCCGGGATTCCACGCCCGTCTGACGGGCTGCGTCAAAGCGGGGGAATTGGACGAAAGGCGTCCGCTTTTTAATTCAGGCCGGACGGTCGGCGTATGATATTAGATTGAGTTCAGCCCATCCGCCCCCAAGTTTCCCTTTCCAATTCGCCATGACCCGCAAACAGCTGAATGATGATGAAGGCGTCAACGACGCCCTGGAACTCTTGGGCGACCCCATCAGCAATTTGTTTGGCTGCATCCTGTTCATTGCCCTCCTGGTGGCCCTGATGACTTCGTCGTCATCGGATGCGGTGGCCAGCGGGGCGATCAAAGTGGATCCCGACATCCCCCGGGCGGAATTGGCGCGCGTGCGGGCCGCGGCGAGGGTCGGAGAACTGGAACGATCCTTGGCGGCGCTTGAGGATGTCAACAAAACGCTTGCGGTGGACGGGGTCGGCGACATGGCAAAGGTGGTGGCCAAACTGACATCCGGAACGGCCAGTTTGAAACAACGCCTGCAAGCCCGGGAGGCGCTTCTGGCAAGCATCAAAAAGAACCCCGCCTCCCCCACTCAAACCCTGGATGCGCAAGTACGGGCCATGGGCCGAGAAATTGCCGACATCGAGCACACGCTCAAAACCATGGAGCAGTCCCACACGATTGAGGCGAAATTGCCAGTCATGGTGGCGATGGTGAACAGAAAGCAACGCATCCTTATTTTCAAAAACGGGCAAGGCCATTACTTTGCCAATTCCTATCAGGACAAAATCGAGGGCCTTGTTTCCGTTCCCCATCGGGAACGCATTGCGGGCAACAGCATGATTTCGGACAAATTTGAATTCACGCAGGAAACCGGCATTTCTTTGGCGGACCTGGCCAATCCCAGCAGCCCGGCCATGCGTGCGCTGCTCACCGCGTCAAACAACGGCTTTGTGGATGCGTATGTTTATCCGGACTCAATCCATGCCTTTCATGCCTTCAAACGCGTCATGGATCAACACAACCGCCGCATTGGCATTTACACCCACAGAGCGGATGAAGTGGTGGTATTCCAAACGAGTTCCGGTGTCCACTTGGCGCAGTAACCACTCATTTCACCTTCCGATACACCTTGCCATCCAGCGTCAAACTGGTTTGCCCCGCCGGCACATCCACTGAAAAAGTCGCCGGGAAACCCGTGGTGGGTGGCAAAATCTCGTAGTCCTTGGTTTCCCCGCGCACCACTTGGCGCTTTGGGGCCAACAAAAAGGCATCGGGCTTGCGCTCTTTGCCCAGTTGGATTTTCCCTTCCGGCTGCACGGTGAAGTCCATCGTCCGGGTCAGCGTGCGCTTGGGACCGTGCTGTTGCCGAATGGTCAAAATGCCATCTTTGCCAAAAGTCAATGTGCGCTCGGTATACCCCCCCTCCACGCAGTCCGCCGCATGTTCTCCTTCGGACTGCTCCCACTTGCCTTGCAGGGCATTCCATGTTTCGCGCAACTGCGCATTGTCCGGCACCTTGACGGTCGCTTTTTCCGGGATGGCGACTTCTTCCGGCACGGCATCCAGCGCTTTTTTGGCCGCCGCATCGGCGGCGGCCAATTCGCGTCGGCGCGCCGCCTCACGATCGGGCCTGGGGGGCGCCACTCTTGGGAGCGGACTTGCCGCCGGCGTGGCCAATGCGGGTGTCGCCAACGCAACCTTGGGCTGGGGGGCGGCAGGCTTGGCAGGCGCGGCGGGAACGGCTTTTGGGGGGCTCTGCGCGCCGCCCGCAACCGCCGGTTGTTGCGTGCCGCCCGGCTTGCCACCCTCGCTTGCGCCCCCCTTGCCCGCACCTCCCGCTTTCACAGCGCCCTTTTGCGATGCGGATGCGGGGGAGGCAGGCGCAACTGCAATGGCAACTTTCGCTGGACCACGACGCGTCTCAGCCACAATGTTCTTTGGTTTCACCGGCACGCGCTTCACCTTGGGGGGCTGCGACTGGCACGCCACCAACGCGCAGAGAATGGCCGAACAGGTGGACACGCGAAGGGCTGATAGACAGGGCATGGTTTCTCCAAAAATCAGGGGGCATCAAAAGGCATCACGCGGGTTTTTTCCTCAAGCAAATCTTTTCCATAACGGAATCCTTTCTCATTCAGCATCTTTTCCACTTGCTCCCCAATCCCCTCACTGCCAAATGCGGAAGGCCGAACCAGCAGGAAAAAGTAAACCTCTTTGGGATCAAGTCCGCGGATCACTTGCGCCAATTGCCCAAGCGCATCCCCGGCATTTTCGCCAATCAACGCATTCATGTCGCCGCCCGCCTTGGCGGTGGCCAAAGTCAGTTGATTGGCTTTGATTTCCAGCAACAGGGGTTGTTCCGAAATGCCTTGGGGGACGACATAAGACAATCGTGGATTGACGCGCAACCCGTCCACTTGCGCCTTCAATTTGGCGATCCGCTGCTCATACTCGGCCTGCTTGGCCAGCAAATCCTTCATGGCCTGGCTCGACACCTCGCCCTTGACCTTTTCTTGGCGCGCAAGAATCTCGGCTTCCACGCGCCGCACTTCCGCGCTCAACGCTTGCAATTCCACCGCCAAGGCCCGCGCCTGATCGGTGTCGCGCCCCGGCACCAATGCGCCAAGTTGCGCCATCACCCGATGTTTTTTGGCATAGGCCGCCTCCAATTTTTCCGCGCGCGCCGTCAATTCTTCCGTCGAATCATCGCCCGCGCCGCTTGCGTCCAGTTGCGCCTGTTCCGTCGCTTCCGCCGCCTTGTCCGTCACCCGCACCGCCAAATCCAACGCCATGATCATCGTGATCATGAGCATGGCGCCCATGACGGAAGTGATCACATCCTGGAAGGCAAACATGCTGATGGGTTTTTCATCTTTGAAACGGCGGCGCGACATGCTCAACCTTCCTTCCGCAAGCGCAATTTGCCGATCACCTGCGCATCGCAATAATCATCGAAACATGTCAGCATCGCCTCTTCGCGGCGGCGCAGCGCCGTCATCGCCAACTGCAAAAACAAGGCGGCCACCAGGCCCTGCATGGTGGTTTCAAAACCCGTGGACAAACCGGCCGTCACCCCCATCAGCGCGGGCTTGAGCGCGTCCAGGTTGGTCGCCGACCGCAGCACATCGCCGAATTTGCCCATCGCCGCCGTCAGGCCGATCACCGTGCCGATGAATCCCAACACGGGCACCGCCCAAATGAACCCCTTCAAGATGGTGTACGACGCATCCGCCACATTGGCGTCGTTGGAGGCCCGACTGCGCAGCACATCCTCCACATCGCCGATGCGCCCCATGTTTTTGAAATTGGACAAAGTCAGCAGGATGCGGTTGTACAGCATGTAATCCCGCGGCTCGGAGGCCACGGCGTACAAATGTTCAATGCGTCCGGCGACGGTTTCATCGGAAAGCACGAACTGGGGATCATCAGGAATCAAGTTGCGCTGCAACGCTTCCGATTGCGCCGAAATCTTGCGCCACTTCACCAGCATGATGGCGCCCGACCACAGGCTTAAAAACACAATGGCCCCGGAAATCTCACGGCCGCCCGATTCCCGGAAAAAGCTCTGGTGCCACCATGATTCATGCGGAATCAGAAAATGCTGAATCGCGTAAAAACCCACCATGCCCGCAAAGGCGGTTAAAAAGGGCACGAAAAATCCCGGCTGGGTAAAGCGGCCCGCAGGGAAGCCAACCTGGCGCTCCGGATCGGAGCGGACAAGGGAAATCGGCGGTGGCATCGTTTGGGAGTTCATGGGAAAGTTCAAAGAGGGGAAAAAGTTCACGGCTTGGGCGGCCAAGCCAACGGCTCGCCATCCACCCACACGCGGCCCTTGTCGATTTTGACCGCCGACTGCGAGCGGTCGCCCAGTCCATGGGTGGCCAATAGGCGCAATTGCAGGCGCGACTGTGCCTGGTCCTTCCAACTCATGGCCACGGCCTGCTCAAAGCGCAATAAAACAAGGTTAATAAACACACCGCTGGTGGTTCCGCCATCACCGATGGCCGCCGTTTCCAGCACCCATTCGCCAGTTGGCAACCGTCCCACCAAGTGATAGCCGACATGGTCGGCGTCCTCCCCGGGCGGCTCGATCCACTGCCAAACGCCAGAACGGGTGGCGGCCCTGGGCGGGGGTGGGTATTCAAATTTCTTTTCCGGACCAGCACCCAAATCCACCGTCACCAACTTGGCCTCCACATTGGCCCCGCAGTTTTGGGCGCCCAACACATCCACCACCGCCGTGGCGGGGAATTCATCAAACCGATCCGTCATCGGCATGATGACGCCGGCGGAAAGGGGGACGCCTTTGATGGCGAAGGAATCCGCAATGGCTTGGAATTCGGGATGGGTGATGCAGGTTGGATTGGCCGCCTGGCAGGAGGCCAGGAGGGAAAGGGCGGGAAAGATCAGAAGGGTCCGGCGCATGGGAACACCCCGTGAATTGAAGGCCATTATTCACCCACCTTCTGCGGCGCCCCGCAATGCGGGCAGGTCGGGGCGGTGGCGTGGATTTCACGGCCGCAGCCGCAGCAATAAACGGAGGATGTCAGGCGACCGCGCCCGACCGGTTCACGCGCAAAGGCGGCCGGCATTTCCCGGGTCTCTTGTTCTGCGGCCAGTTCTTCGGCGGTCGGTTCGGTGCCGCGCAGAAGCGCGACAAGACCAAGGTGCAAGAGCGCCAATTGGCATCCGTAAAAAAGGGCGACAAGAACGATGACCGACACCATGATGATCCCGGCCAGGCCGAATTCCGCGCCGGCACCGACGGCCGCCGCCAAAACGCCCGCGGGAATGATCAAGGTGCAGCTGAGCAAAATCTGGGCGGCAATGTTCATGCCCCTGCGCCCATCCTGAATGGCATCCACCAAGGCGAACACGCTGCCCAGTATCCCGCAAATGGCCGGAATGGAGAACAGAAAAATGACAAAAGTTGCGCCCACGGCGGCCCTGCCTTCCACCTCGGAAAGCACTTGACCCCAGGACGCCAACAAAATCAGCCCCATGACCACGAATAAAAACAGGTTCACCGAACTGGCCACAATGCCGAACATGCGGGAGGCATGCCGCTTGGGCGACTTCAGCCGATAGGCCAAATTGCCATGCAACAAGGCCATGCACGGGAAAAACAGCAACAGGCCGATGCCGCTCAAAACGACGGCGAACCCGGCGATGGCCAACAGCGCAATGCCGCGCGCCTTGCTTTTGAGCATGCCCCCGACAATGGCTGCGGCAATGAACAAAAGCAGGTGGACGACGCCCAAAGTGATGTTGAACCCCGTCGCGTTGCGCGCATCCATCACCATGCCGATGACGCCAAGCAGCATGATGGCGGCGCCAACGCAACTGAACGCGACGGCCTGCATGCCGGAAGGGTCCTTGCTCCTTTGGCCCCGCTCCCCGCCAGCCAACCCCGCGGACGCCACCGTCATCCAATCCGCCATCCCCTCGGCCCAAACCATCGTCTTGGCCGTGATTTGTCCGGACTTCAGCAGCGTTTTCAATTGCGCCTCCGGAATCGGCCCCATTTGCCGCCCCTCCTTGGATTCATAGTGCCACTGGCGGGAGGACGCTGCGGACAATGGAAGAACCGAAGCGGCGCGTGGTGCGCGGCGCACATCCTCTTCCCTGGGCATCAGCTCCTCCTCCCGCTGGGCCATCACCACGGGCTCGGGTGGTGGCGGCGGTGGTGGTGGCGGCGGTGGTGGTGGTGGTGGTGGCACCAGCTGCCCGTTCTCCGCCACCCGCGTCCAAGTTGCGCGATCAGGGGAAACTTGGTGCAGGCGAGAGATCTGCCCGCGCTTGAGCATGTCCTTGACTTTTTCAAGGGGGAATGGCCCAGACACGCGGCCTTGGTAGCGGATGTAGAGGTTGTCGCTCATGGGGATGGGGTGGTTGGGTGTGGCATGGGCGTCTCGCCCATGGGTTTCATGGGCTTCCAGCCCATGAATGGAGGGATCGGGTTTGAACACGCGCTGGAAGCGCGCGGGACACATGGGCGGGACGCCCATGCCACGGTCACGGCGCCTTGGGTTTCAGGCGCAAGTCCATCTGCTCCGTGCTCACGCGGGCGGACAAAACGCGGATGGAATCAAGCAACCCGGGGGAAATGCCGCCATTCCTGATGAGGTCATTGATTCCCCTGCTGACGGCATCCAATTGGGCCGGCGCATCCGGGGCGTTGCGGTCCACTTGGTTGTAGCGTTCCCGCAACAGATCAAGCGCGCTTTTGATGGATTGGTCGCGTTTGGCCTGGGCATCACTCTTGGATTTTTCAACCGCCACCTCGAATTCCGCCACCTGCGCTTTCTCGGCATCAGAGACAGCCATCCGCTTGGCGGTGTCCAACGCGGTTTGGTTGGGGTGCTCGGGGCCGCCGGCTTTGGCCGCACCCAAATTCTTCGCAAACTCGGCCGCATGCGCCTCGTTGGCCTTGATGCCGTCAGTGGTCATGGCCTGCAAGGCCTTCACCTCCGGATCGTCATTCATCCCGGGATCCTCGTGGCAGAGCACCGTAATCATCTCGTCCGCGCGGTCCCATTTCCCATCATTCACGGCGCTTTTGATTTGTACCATCCACTTCTCGCGGCCGGCGCTCTTGTGGGAAAAGAACAGGAGCGTCGCAATCACCGCACCGACCAGCACCAAGCCGCCGACGATGCCGACCAAAAGCATCTGGAACCCGCGTTTTTTCTCCACCTTGACATCCGCCCGCATGGACTCGTAACGGGTGCGCAAGGTGTCGGGGATGTGACGGTCGCAACGCACCAGCGCGTTCCATGCCGGTTCAAGTTGATCCAAGGGTTTGCGCAAGTCCAGCGCGCGCTCCAACAGCGCCTGGGCCTGCGCGTATTTGGCGTCATCCGCCGCCAGGGCGCGGGTCTCGTTCACCCAGGCGATGGCGGCGCGGATGGCCTCGGTGTCGCCGGACATGCCGATGCTGGCGGCCCCGGCCTGCCACTCGCGCACGGCGGCGGATGTCTGCTTGACATCGCCGGCGGCATGCGCGGCGGACACGCGGTCCTCCAAATCCTCCAACTTGGCCTTGACCTGAAAGCGGGCGACCGTATTTTTGACTTCGGACGCCTTTTGCCTCAGCGTGGCGCTGGGCGTCTCAAGCCAAGACCCCAGGATTTCATCGCAAACGGCGGCGGACGCCGGCACATCCTTGCGCGCCACCGCGGCCTGCAATGCCGCATCCAGTTCCTTGTGCCGCTCGCGCTCCAACATCGCCAAATCCTCGCCCCAATAGGGCGTCATGGCATCCATCTGGCTCAATTTGCGCAAGACGCGGATGCGCCCGAGCAGGGGTGCGCGACCGACGGACAACATGCGGTAACGGGCCAGCACGGGCGCCAATTCATTGTGGCGGTTGATGGCTTCGTCCAGCAGGATCAGGCCGTTTTCATGGACGGCATGGATGGGCTCGCCGAAATCCTTTTCGCAGGCGGCGGCGAATTTTTCGCGCTCGGGGAAGTCCAATTCCGCCGCCTCGTCGAGCACATTGGGCGCGATGCGGGCGTGGTGGACGGCCTCGGTCAACAGGTTGGCCTTGAGATAGGCGCCGCAGGTGTCGAGGCGGTCGTTGAGGGCTTGCACCGCAGCGGTGTGGCCGGCCTGCACGCTGGCGAGGGTGTGGCCGGAGGCTTCGCCGCGGGCGAGGTATTGGCGGATGTGGGTGGTGGCGAGTTGGGCGGGGGTCATTTTGCACCTATGGAGTTGGTGGGGGAAGCGTTGGGGAAGAGCTCTTTCTCGAGGTCTGGGTTTGCCTCCAGAACATCCTTGAGTTGTTGCTTGATCCAGTCGGCGGGGTCGAGGCTGAGCTTGACGACATAAACGGATTTGTCGTTTTTGTCGAGGAAGGAGATGAAAAGAACGGATTGCCAAGCGGCGATAAGGGACTTGAGTTTGTCGCATTCAACGGTGATTTTTTGTTGCGCGCCCTTCACTTTTTCTTTGGCCTCGGCAACGTCTTCTCTTGCCGCAATAACTGCGCGTTTCGCGGCATCCTTAGTTGTTTGATCCTTCTTGAGTAATTTGAATTTCGGAGATTTTTCACGCGCCGCCGCTTCTTCGCGCTCCATGATATCCAGCGCACCCTTCTTCTCTTTCTCTTCACCCTCTCGCTTTTTACATGCATCCTCCGCTTCTTTTTTAGATCGAATCGCTGTTTTCAATGCACCCACTTTCACATTGAACGGATGACGCTCGATCTCAAAATTAATCGTCAACGGGGCCCCCTTCTTCTCCTGCTTCAACGACCCTTTTATTTTAGCGTCACCTTTTTCATGGCAAACAAATGATTGTGGCTTTCTGTTCTTTGCCACATCAATCGCCCCATCCTTCAACTCAGACTTAATCCAACCGTTTGATTGAACAATGTCTCCTACTTTTTTCCCGTCCATACCGATGGATGCAAATGACGACACGAGTAAATTTTCGCCGAACGAAATAGTTTCGCGAGCATTTCCGCCAATTATTTTGACCATATCAAATTCGATGTCCGGCTTCAAATCAGCGATCAGAACCTTCTCCCGCTTGCGCCCATCCGCCAATTTTTTCATGTCAATCACGCCGCCATCGGCCAGCGACTCCAATCCATTCTTCTTCAACATCACACCCCAATCCAGTTTGACTGGAATCTTTGCAATCGGCTCATTGCCCGTTGCATTGAAGAACAGAATCTCTCCATCAGGATGAGCAAGTTTCCACTTGTCAATGGCCGCGTTCAACGCCTTTGCCGCGGATTCCGTTTCTTGCCAAGCAACATACCCCTCCTGCCTGGCCTGATTGTCCGCACCCTTGGATTTTGTTTTTGCGCCCCACTTTTTGAGGTCCGTTGCAAATGTCTGCGTCATCTTCTTCAGCGCGGTGAAGGCAGTGTCTTTTTTATCGAGATCGAGGTCCTGTTGTGGCGCGGGATAGAAAGACAGGTTCCCATCCGCCACCATCTTGCGAAAAACATCGTCCTTCTTCCAAATTTCTACATTTTCCTCCCCATCTTGCCATATCAATATTTTGGACGCATCCTTTGCAAATGGCTGAAACCAAAGATTCTTCGCACCCTTGATGGGGAGCGAAATGAATGCCTCTTTTTTCGAGCCATCAACGGCATCCAACGCCTCCAGCGTAATCTCCTTCCCCTTCCACGCTCCCACCGCCGCCGTTGCAGCCGCAATGGGCTCCTTGTGCGCAATATCCGCCGCTGCTTTGTCCTTTTTGTCTTTTTCAGCCTTCGCCGCCGCTTCCGCTTTCGCCACCGCCGTCTTGTCGTCCTCCACCTTCTTCTTCTTCTTCGCCTCTTCAGCCTTTCCCTTCAACTCCTCAAGGTCTTTCTTCAACTTCTCAAGGTCTTTCTTCAACTTCTCAAGGTCTTTCTTCAACTCACCCTCATCCGCAATTTTTGACACCCCATCCAACCCTTGAACACACAACTTGATGGCTTCGTCATATGACTTACCCTTAAATTTTTCATCCGCGTTTTTCAATTTCATCTTTTCCGCGTTAACAGCTGCTTGCGCTTCGTCGTGCTTTGCCGTTGCCTGCATTATTTTTTGATGTCCGAGATACCAAACCCCCACCACCCCACCCCACCCCACCAAAATCAAAACCCCCGCCACCATCGCCGCCCACAGCCACGCCTTCGACTTGCGCCGAATCGCCCTCTTCTCCCGCGTCAACCCCATCCACTCCGGTTCGCCCTGTTCATCCACCCGGCGATCCTCATCCAGCAAAGCGTAATCACCCTGCGGCACCTGCCCCCGCACCGGCGGCGGCTTGACCGCCCCGGCCACCGCCGCTTTCGTTTCAACAGGCCTCACCACCGGCGCAACCGCCGCCGCCTGCGCCGCCTGATACACCACACCCCTGCGCGCCGCCTCGGTGAAGGCGTCTTGCGGGGCGGGCGACACCCGCATCTTGGCCAAATCCAAGATCCGCGCGGGATGGGTCTTCAAAATGGCCTGATGCAGGGTGCTGCCGGCGGCCACGCCCATCACCTGGCATTCCACATCGGCGTTTTGCGCCGTGGCATAGGTGGTGAAGGTCACGCTGGTGCGCCTTGCCGGCGGCATCAGGCGCAGGGATTCGGCAAACAGGGGCAAGACCTCCTGCCCGGGCTGAAACACCACGAATACCGGCGCCGTGGCCGAGGCCATGAGCAAGCGCACCATGGCGCCGCCCCAGCCGGCATCACCGGTCGCTTGCGCCCAGGCTTGGCACGGCGCAGGGCCCGATTCCAAGCGGGGCACCGCCACGGTCGGCAAGGTTTGCGAATCGCCCTCCCACCCTTGGCGGAATAGATTGCCTGACAACAACACATCGGCGGCGCCACCGGGCGGCAGCTCGCCGCGCTCGACCACCAGATGATGCGCGATTTGATTGGAACGGCCGGAATAATCCGCCGCCGCCGAAGAGGCGCGCGAAAGAATGTGGATGCGCTGGGTGCCAAACCGGGCCACCTGGTAAGAGAACGCCACCGGCGCCTCTTGGGCCGAGACCGGGGCGTAGCCGGACATCGCCTCCAACCGGTCCATCATCGGGGCGGTGAGGCCGGCGCTGGCGGCGGCCGTGGTGAAACCGCGCGTGTTGGGGCGCAGGCCGCGTGGGACGGAAGTGAAAATCAATTGCTGGGCCATCTCAACAAGCCTCCAGCAACCCGGGGGTGTTTTTGGACAAGGCCCACAGCAAAGGCGCCGTCACCCAACAGGGTTTCACATCCTTTGGCCGGATGCCGTACCACGGCACGCCGTCTTTTTCGAATTTTTCAGCCGATTGCCCAAGCGAACTGACGGGGATGAACAGCACCTTGCTGGAAAAGCCTTCCACCGCGCTGACCACCTGCGGGCAGGCCTTCTCCAACTCGGCGCGGCACAGGGCGGAGAGACGCTCGACTTCTTTGATATCCACTTGCGCCCGGCCGGAAGACACCGGCACGATGGGTTCTCCGGAAAAACCCGCGTCCCTGAGCCAGGTGTCGCTCTTGGCCAGGATCATCACCAGCGGCCGGTCGTGCTTGGCATTCTGCCCAAGCCCCCGGAAACGGCGCACCCGGGCGGCCATTTCATTCAAAATGATTTCCTGCCGGATGGCGCCCTCCGCCCGCGCTTCCTGCGGCAGATTGTGCAACTGGCGGAAACGCGGATCCTGGGTGGGATCGAAGACGAAGAAGATGGCCGACGACTTGGCCAGATGCATGGTGACGGGCGATCCGCCCGCATCGGAGCCGGGCAGAAAATGCTCGCCGGCATTGTCGTAGAGGACGACGGCGCGGTGCGGAAAAGGCCTGTCCTTGGGAAAATGTTCGCTGGCCGACAGCGCGAATTGGAACGGCCGCGGAAAGGACATGCGCTGCCCCTCCATCATCACCGTTTGGTACAACTCGGTGCCTTGGATCTCGGTCTTGCGCAAAGCCACCGGCACTTCGGGCTGGTGGCTCAAAAACAGCATTTCCTCGTATTCATGCAGCGCATGGTTGGCGCGCGGATCGGCGTCGGACAGGTTGAATCCCAGTTGCGGGCCAAGTTTGCGCAATTGCCAGGCCAGCGTGGCCAGGAAATAACTCTTGCCGCTGGCCGGCACGCCGACGATGGAGAAAAAAGCCGGTGGAAATTCCAGCATGGTGCGGGCGAGTTCCAGGTGGCAACTGGGGCAGGCCAGTTGCGAGCAGGCCATGCCCCTGGCATCCAGGGCATCGCCGATGATGTTGAAGCGGCTGGGCAGAAAACGGCGGTAGGTGCCCGGCCCGGCGACGGGATCGCCGATCAGGGTGTCATGCCGGGCCACGAACAGGGCGTCCTCCGGCTTGAAGGGGTGCCAGCAATTGGGGCAGGTGATTTCGGCGAGGAGTTGGGGGGTGGGGGTGGACATGTTTTGGGGGAATGAATGGGATGACCTGAAGAACAATCAGTTGTCATCAAAACGGCTGGGACGCCAACGCTGCGGCTGCTTTTCGCTGCGATACGCGTAATACGCCTCGACAAACGCCTCAAGGGCCTCATGCGCTTCCTGCGCGTATTTGGAGGTGGTGGCATTGCCAAACTCTTTTTCACGCTGCAAATCCACTTTTGCCACTTTCTGAAGGGCTTCCTCGGCTTGCTTGTACAGGTCTTTGACTGCGTCATTGGGAAGTTTTTTGGCCTCAATTTGATTGAATGTCACTTGAATCTCCCGCCTAAGCTTGGCATGTTCCTGTTTGGAAATCCGTCTCCATCGATATTTGTCCGACACGGCCATGGCTTGAAGCGCAAAGTCGGAAAATAACCGGGTATCGGCGCGCTTCTTCCCGTCCTCCGCCGATTTTCCCGCCGCCGCCTTCTTCGCCCGCGCCGTCTGGACCATGCGCTCGACTTTTTGCTCCATCGAGCGCACTTCGTAGGTTTTACGCTCCAGTTTGCCTACCAGTTCCTCTGCCGCTTGCGCCAATTTGACCACTTCGTCCCACTGCCCCCCCGCCGAAGCTTCCTCTATTTTTGCAAAAGCCGCCCTGTAGGTTTCCAGGGCTTTTTTCCCTTCGGCTTCCGACTTGGCGCCCTGCAAAATGAAGTCCATTTTTCGCGCCACGCGCTTCCGGAATTCCGGGTCCAAATCCGCATCCGGAATCTCGATCAACTCCTTGTTCACCTGCGCCGCCGCCGCAATGGCTTCATCCATGCGCTCCAAACGGAAGTTCAAATCGGCTTGATTGGCCGCTTTATCCAGCCGAGCCTGATGATCTTTGCGTATTTTGGCATTGGCCTGATTGATTGCCCCACGGGCCAAATTGGCATAGCGATCCACCTCTTGGGCTGTTAACACCACGGGACGCCCCCCCATCGCCACGCTACGCAGGGGCAGACTGGCAAGAAACTCGCCGGCCTTCGCGCGCATGTCGGCGGCGTCCCAGTCAGGCGGCGCCGATTCTGGAAACGAGAAATTTCCACCGGGAACCGAGGTTTTCTTGCCGGGCAGCTTTTCTTCAATCTTTGCCCAGTCCTCGCGCGCTCTTTTCCCCAACTCAGCCAATGCATTGTTTCGCGCAATTGCCTCGGTCTGGGACAATTCGGCCAACATGGAATCTCCCCCAGGCCCCATGGCCTTCAATCGGACGCGCAATTCCGTGCATGCTTCCGCAACCCGACCAGGGACATGTTCCCCCTTGACTGCGTCCACCCGCGCCCGAACACCTTTGATGGCCGCTTCCGCCTCGGCCCGATGCCCCTTCGCCTCCTCAAGCTTGCCGCGCAGGATGTCATTCTCCAATTTCCGCTCGCCCACCAAGGCGATGGCCTTGTTGGCGGCATCCAATGCCTCAAACTCATGGTGCTGCGCCCGGGCCGTGGAAGCAGCGTCGGTGATTTCCACCAATTCCTTCCCGTGATCCGCCTCCCAAGTGTCCCGCAACAGAAAAAAGCCCCCGATGCCAAGCGCCAACACCGCCGCCAACACCGCGCCGGAATATCCGAAGATGCGCAAATGCCTGGTGTCTTGACGGCGCTGCTGGTACTGCGCGCAAATGCTCCGGTGCGCTTGGACAATCTCCGGCGTTTCCGAATCAAGCGCATGGGCGGCCATGGCTTCCTCATTGGCGGCTTTCAAATGGCCCGCATTGAACTCGCCGACGGCTTTTTCGCAATGTTGTTGCGCCAAAGACAACTTCGCCGCGCATTGGGCGTGCAAGGCATTGATGGCGGCATCATCCTCGACCAAGGATCGCGCGTTATCCAACAACCGGCGCCGCGACAACGGTTTGTCCTCATCCAGCGCGCATGCCTGCGCGTGCAGCGCCTCGGCCTGCGCCAACGCCCCCCGCACGGAGGCCACCGCCGCGTCAAAACCGAAAATACGGGACGACGAAAACGCCAATTCTTTGAATTCGGCATCGGCGGCGCGCAATTGTTTTTGCTTGGCCAATGCCACTGCGGATTGAAAGGTGGGTGGCATGAACGCGCCTTGATGGATGGATTCAAAGATGAAAATCGAACAAAAATCAGTTCGGCATAGATACGGCATGATATTAGTTTGCGTTCTTTGTTTCGTCAACAGAACCCAATCTATTTTCCATACCCCCCTCCCCCGACACTTTCGGGCATGGGAACCAAAGTCCAGCATCTCAAGCAGTACAGCCCGATTCCAGCCTTGCTTCGCGCCATGCGGGAGGAGGCCAAACTCTCCCAACGCGAACTGGCGGTGCTGCTGGATGGCAAAACCCAAACCTACATCCAGTACTGCGAAACCAAATCCCGCCGGGTGGATTTGGCGGAATTCATCGTCTGGGCCAAGGCCTGCCAAGTGGCCCCGGAAGATGCCCTGAAGCGGTACATGGCCTTGGCTTATCCCAGCGAGAACAAGTCATTAAAGCGCAAATCAAGCTCAACCCGCCCCGTCGACACATTGCCGCATTTTTGGGTTCATGAGGGATCGGGCAAACACTCCCCGCCCGACCCTGAACCACATGCCACTGTGCAAGTGCTGCTCACCCATTGCCTGGATGCGTTGGACATTGCCGCCCGCAAGCGGTTCATGGCCCTGCCGCTCGACGCCCAAAAACTGGACCTCGCCCGGATGATTCTGGAGCAATTGGCGCAACCGAAAAAGGCCGCCAAATCCCCGCGCAAGCGCAAAGCGTGAAGTGAAGCGAAGTGAAGTTCCCAAGCGCAACGCCCCGCTTGCCGGACGCTGGCACATTATTTTGGCGGTTGCTCGTCCCCTCCCTGACGGTCGGGGTT
>CAZVNU010000017.1:0-14933 GCA_964628335.1 uncultured Phycisphaeraceae bacterium | reverse complement strand
GACGCCCGTGCCACACTGACCCGACAATCGTGCGACAAGGGTGTGCTGCTCGCGACATGCTGGCGCGCGATGGGCAGGGGGTGCCGACCTTCCGCTGCCATGCAAAAACCGTGCGCCTGCCGGCACACGGTTTTCTTGGTTTCTTGCCTGTGAGCCTGGAATTACCAGCTGGAGCGCACATTGACCGCACGGCCCAAACGGCGCTTGCGGTTGAGGATCTTGCGACCGGTATGGGTCTTCATGCGGGCGCGGAAGCCGAATTTGCGGGCGCGCTTGATGTGGCTGCGGCGTTTTTCGTAATGGGTGGACATGAGGGAGGCCTCTCAAAAATTTGGAGCTGTCGAAAATGAAGGGCGGGAAGTATAGTGCCGGGCAGGGGGGTTGTCGAACCGGTGCCGGGGTGGTGGCGGGCTGGGGAGGACTTGTGGATGAATTCACGGATTAAATTGAGACTAAATCGCAAGTAAAAAAAGCAAAAAACATCGAGGCGCGAGGTTGCCACATAACTTGCCTTCCGCTAATCTATTCGGCTCTTCCCGTCTGATTTCCAGTCATCGTGCGTTGTTCGTGACGCCTCTGAACTCATTTTTTGCACCCTTTGGGCCACAAAAGTGTCTGACCCCGTGAATCCGCAAAATACCCCGACAAAACACGCATCCTCCGGGCATTCTTCCTCCCGCTTCGTGTTTCCGAAGTGGGCCAATTATTTGCTCCCCATCCTGCTCATGTCGCTGACTCTTGGCGTGCCGGTCGCCGCCTGCGTGGCGATGTTCGGCCTCTCGCCAGAGACTTTGGCGGTGGGCTACCAGCCCCATCAGCCGGTGCCTTACAGCCATGAATTGCATTTGCGCATGGGCTTGGATTGCGCCACCTGCCACAACACCGTGTATCAGTCGAATTTCGCTTCCATCCCCACGGCTGAGGTCTGCATCCGTTGCCACGGCCCGAAAAAAGACGCGCAAGGCAATGAAATCAAGGGGACCGAGCAGGTGCATTCCAACAGCCCGGCGCTCAAGGCGCTGCATGAGGCGTGGAACTCCGGCCAGCCGGTACGCTGGGTGAAGGTGCACGATTTGCCGGATTACGCCTATTTCAGCCATGCCTCGCACACCAACCGCGGGGTGGGCTGCGCCACCTGCCACGGCCGCGTCGACAAGATGGGCGGCAGCCAAACCACCGACCCGATCGCCGGCGTGGTGCAGGTCAAGAATCTGTCGATGGCCTGGTGCTTGGAATGCCACCGCAACCCCGAGCAGAACCTGCGCCCGCTGGACCAGATCACCAACATGGCCTGGCAACCGCTGGATGCCAAGAGCCTGCCCGCCTTTGCCGACCTTGCGGCGTTGCAAAGCGCCACCACCCAGGACCAGGCGCAAGCCGCTTTGGGTGCGCATCTGAAGGGCCAGTACCACATCCGTTCCAAAAAGTACATGGAGTCCTGCTCCACCTGTCACCGTTGACCGCCGGTGCGCGGGCCGGTTTGCCGCGCTGCTTTTTCCTGATTTCCTTTGATCCAAACTCCACGAGACTCCACCGTGTCGAACCTGAACGAGAATACCACCGGCCGCATCTACTGGCGCTCGATCGCAGAGCGCGCCCAATCGCCCGCACAAGCCGCCATTTTTCGTGAGGCGATGGAAAAGGAATTCGCCTCTTACGACCCCGATGAAATCCTTTCGTTGTCGCGCCGTAAGTTCCTGATGCTTGCCGGCGCCTCGATGGCGCTGGCCGGCCTGTCGCTCACCGGCTGCCGCCGCTGGCCCAAGGAAGAAATCGTCCCCTTCGGTTCGCGCCCCAAGGATTTCACCCCCGGAACTCCCGTGCTGTACGCCTCGTCCATCGAGCGCGCCGGTGTGGGCCAGGCGGTGTTGGTGGTGACGTTTGACGGCCGCCCGATCAAGGTGGAGACCCACACCGCCAAGGGCGTCAATGGCCCGCTGTTTGGCACTCCTTCGATCTTTGACCAGGCTGAAGTCTTGAACATGTACGACCCCGACCGCGCGCGCAGCGTGCGCAAGGGCGAAGAGGCGGGCGATTGGGGCGGCGTGGAAAAAGATTTGCGCGCCCAGTTGCGCGAAGCGGCCCTTGCCGGGGGCGAAGGTCTGGTGGTGCTGTCGGAAGCTTCGTCCGGCCCGACCATGGCGCGTCTGAAAAAGCGGTTCGCCGCCAAATTCCCCAAGGCCCAATGGGCCGTGTGGGAAGCGACCGGCCGCAGCAGCCAGACTGCCGGCTTGCAGCAGGCTTACGGCGCCAATCTGCGCCCGGTGCTCAACCTGGAGCAGGCCGATGTGATCGCCGCCTTTGACGCCGATCTGCTCGGTGCCCATCCGTCCGCCGCCACCCACTCGCGCGGCTGGGCCGCCGGCCGCACCCGCGCCGATGAATTGAAGAACGGCGCGCATGTCAAGATGAACCGCCTGTATGTGGTGGAACCCAGCCTGTCCCTGACCGGCTCCAACAGCGACGAGCGCCTGGCCATCAAGCCGTCGCAGGTGTTGGCCGTGTTGGCCAATGTGGCCGCCGGTTTGGGCGTGGCGGGTGTCAGCGCGCCAGCCTTGGAAACCGAAGCGGCGCAGCAATTCGTCGCACGCCTGGTCGGCGACCTCAAATCCGCCGGTCAGCGCTCGGTGGTGGAAGCCGGCCCCGGCCAGCCCGCCGCCGCCCATGCCTTGGCCGCCGCCATCAATGAAAAACTCGGCGCCGTCGGCCACACCGTGTCGTACATCAACAATCCTTCCGATGAGGCTGGCGTGGCCGGCATTCAGGCGGTGGCCGCAGCCCTCAAGGCCGGCAGCGTCAAGCACCTGCTCATCTTGGGCGGCAACCCCGCCTTTGATGCGCCAAGTGATTTGGAGTTCGGCAACCTGATCAAAAAGGCCGCTTGGTCGGCCCACTTGTCGTCGCACAAGAACGAAACATCGGCCTTGTGCGCCGAAAATGGCGGTTATGTGCTGCCGCGTGCGCATGCCTTCGAGGCTTTCGGCGACAGCCGCGCTTGGGATGGCACCATCCTGTTGCAACAGCCGCAGATTCTGCCCCTGTTCGACGGTCGCAGCGACATCGAGTTGGCCGGCTTCTTGGTGGGCGAAACCCATGCCCTGTCCGCTTCCACCGGCCAAGAGTTGGTGCGCGCCACCTTCGCCGGCCTGGGGCTTGGCGACGAAAAGGCCTGGCGCGAAGCCATCCAAAACGGTTACTTCAAGGCGGTGGATTCCGCCGCCAAGGTGTCCGGCGCCAAGGTGCCAGCCGGCATCGTTTATCCCAAGGCCGACGCGGTTGAAATCGTTTTCGCCATCCAAGGCCCGCTGTTTGACGGCCGCTTCGCCAACAACGGCTGGATCCAGGAATTGGCCCAGCCGGTGTCCAAGGTGACCTGGGACAACCCGGTGTTCATCTCGGTCAATGACGCCACCAAGAACAAGGTCAAGAACGAAGAAAAGCTGGCGGTGGTGGTGGGGGGCAAGACCCTCAAACTGCCGGCCTTCATCGCCCCCGGCCAGGCCGATGGCGTGTTGTCGATTTCTTCCGGCCATGGCCGCAGCCTGGCCGGCCGCGTCGGCGGCGCCGGCGACTACCAGGTGGGCTTCAACACCTATGCCCTGCGCACCGCCGCAGCGTGGGCGTTTGCCCCGGCCACCTACAGCAACACCGGCGAGGCCTACCGCCTGGCGTTCACCTCCATCCACCATCTGATCAACGATGACCTGGACACCAAGATGCAGATTCTTGGCATCGGCTCCGACAAGACCCCCAAGGATTTCATCCTCGATACCCGCGTGGGCAAGCCCGTGGGCTCCGGCGCCCCCGGCAGCGTGATCAAGGAATATTCGCTGGAGGAATACCAGGCCGCCGGTTTCTCGGCTTCCGAAGGCCACGGCAACCTGCGCCTGCAGCTGTATCAGGAGCCGCAGATTTTCAACGATCCCCATGCCTGGGGCATGGCCATCGACACCAACGCCTGCACCGGTTGCGGCGCCTGCGTGGTGGCCTGCCAATCCGAAAACAACATCCCCAACGTGGGCAAGGACCAGGTGTGGCGCTCGCGCGAAATGCACTGGTTGCGCATCGACACCTATTACCAAGGCGACCCTGCCGCGCAGGATTCGACCAAGTTCCAGGCCGCCCACATGCCGGTCACCTGCGTGCAGTGCGAAAACGCGCCGTGCGAGCAGGTCTGCCCGGTGGCCGCCACCGTGCACGACACCGAAGGGTTGAACACCATGGTGTACAACCGCTGCATCGGTACCCGTTATTGCAGCAACAACTGCCCGTACAAGGTGCGCCGCTTCAACTACTTCGATTTCCACGCCAAGCCCACCTCGCGCGACACCGCGCTGCCTTGGCTCAATGTGCCCGACGCCCAGCAGAACACCCTGGTGGATGAAATCCGCAAGCTGGGCATGAACCCTGAAGTCACCGTGCGCATGCGCGGCGTGATGGAAAAATGCACCTATTGCACCCAGCGCATCAGCCGTGCCAAGGTCAACGCCCGCGTCGAATGGGCCGCTGGCCAGCGCGGCGAAATGGTTGGCGCCCGCGAGCAGCCCCTGGTGCAGGAAGGTGAAATCGTCACCGCCTGCCAGAGCGCCTGCGCCACCGGCGCCATCGTGTTCGGAAACCTCAAGGACAAGGAGTCGCAAGTCTCCAAGATCCATGCCAAGAACAAGCGTTCGTACGCGCTGTTGGCCGACTTGAACACCCGCCCCCGCACCCGCCACTTGGCCCGCATCCGCAATCCGCACGAGGACACCCTCAAGGCGCGCGGCGCCGGCGTGGTGGGCCATGGCCACGGAGGCCACGGCGAGTCCCACGGCGCCAAGCATGACGCCGCGCATGACCATGCGCATGAAGCGCCCAAAAGCGCGCACTAAGGCGCCTATTTGAGGCGCCTATTTGAGGCGCCTGTTCAAGGCGCACCCCGAGTCTCCATTTTCCGTTCCTGTTTCCTAATTCTCAACCGCCCCTTCGCATGTCCACCCTTCCCCCCCAAGCCAACGCCATCGTGCATGAGCGCGACAATGTCGGTGACGATCCGCGCCAGCGCGCCGTGCTGGTCACCGGCGGCAAAAACCTGACCGATGTCACCAATATCGTGGCATCGATTGCCGAACGCAAGCCCCACCTGAGCTGGCTGATCGCTTTCGGCGCGGCCGCCTCTTTGTGCACCGTCTTTTTCTCGCTGCTTGGCTACCTGGTCTTGACCGGCATCGGCATCTGGGGCAACAACCAGCCGGTGGCATGGGCTTTTGACATCGTCAACTTCGTGTTCTGGATCGGCATCGGCCACGCCGGCACGCTGATTTCCGCCGTGCTGTTCCTGTTCCGCCAGAATTGGCGCACCTCGATCAACCGCTTCGCCGAGGCGATGACCATCTTCGCCGTCTGCTGCGCCGGCATCTTCCCCGCGCTGCATGTGGGCCGCCCCTGGCTGGCCTACTGGCTGTTCCCCATCCCCAACCAGATGGCCATGTGGGCGCAGTACCGCTCGCCGCTGTTGTGGGACGTGTTCGCGGTGTCCACCTACGCCTCGGTGTCGTTCTTCTTCTGGTACGCCGGCATGGTGCCCGATTTCGCCACCCTGCGCGACCGTGCCAAGAGCAAGATCGGTCAATTCGCCTACGGCTTGGCGTCCTTCGGCTGGACCGGTTCGGCCCGCCACTGGCACCGTTTCGAGAAGGCCTACCTGATCCTGTGCGGCCTGTGCACCCCGCTGGTGTTCTCGGTGCACTCGGTGGTGTCGTTCGACTTCGCCACCGCGCAGCTGCCCGGCTGGCACACCACCATCTTTCCGCCCTACTTCGTGGCCGGCGCCATCTACGGCGGTTTCGCCATGGTGCTGACCTTGGCCATTCCGTGCCGTCAGTTCTTCGGCATGAAGGACCTGATCACCATGCGCCACATCCAGAACATGTCGCGCGTGATGCTGGGCACCGGTTTGATGGTCTGCTACGCCTACGCCATGGAATTCTTCGTGGCTTGGTACTCCGGTTCGCATTTCGAGCATTCGCTGTTCCTCAACCGCCCGTTCGGCAACCACCGCTGGGGCTTCTGGGCCATGTTCCTGCTCAACTGCCTGGGGCCGCAATTGCTCTGGTTCAAGTGGGCGCGCAACAACCTGTTCGTCATCATGTGCTGCGCGATGTGCGTCAACGCCGGCATGTGGTTCGAACGCTATGTCATCATCGCGACCTCGCTCTCGCGCGACGGCCTGCCCTCGTCGTGGGCCCAGTTCAACCCGACTTGGGTGGATTACACGCTGTTCACCGGCTCCTTCGGCCTGTTCTTCAGCCTGTTCCTGCTGTTCCTCAAGTTCCTGCCCACGGTGGCGCTGTCGGAAATCAAAACCGTCATGCCCCAGGCCCACGACCATTCGCATGGCCACGCCCACGCCGACGGCCACCTGCATGACCATGGCCACGCCCCCGCCAAGGAGACACACTAATGTCCGCCCCGCACGCCCCTTCCCGCTGTCCGCATGCGGCCGCCGCCGGCAACGCACCCGTCACCTACGGCCTGATCGCCGAGTTTGACGTGGTGGGTGATGTCTGCGCCGCAGCCAAGGCCGCCCGCGCCGCCGGCTACACCAAGCTGGATGTCCACTCGCCCTTCCCCATCCACGGCACCGACGAGGCGCTGGGCATCAAGCCCACCATCCTGCCTTGGATGTGCCTGTGCATGGGTTTGGTCGGCATGACCGTGGGCATCTTTTTGACCACTTACTGCATGGCTGACTGGATTCCCCATCCGGCCTGGCTGGCGGAAAATTTCAAGGGCTACCAGTTCCTGATTTCCGGCAAGCCGATGCTCTCGATCCCGGCCTATGTGCCGCCGATCTTCGAACTGACCATCATGTTCTCGGCCTACACCGCCGTGTTCGGCATGTTCCTGCTCAATCGGTTGCCGATGCTCTCGCACCCCTTGTTCACTTCCGAGCGTTTCCGCCGCGCCACCCAAGACCGCTTTTTCCTGGCGGTCGAGGCTGAAGACGCCAAGTTCGACCTGCCGCAAACCCGCGCCTTCCTTGAGGGGATGCACGGCGTTCTGGCGGTCGAAACCGTCCAGGACTGAGCCCCCGGCATTCCCATGGTCCGCCACTAAAATTCTTTCCGCGACCCTCCATCATGTCTGACAAGACTCCCCATTCCGACCCTTGCCGCCCTTGCCCCATCTCTTCGGGGATGAAGGCCATGCGTCTGCCCAAGCCGCCCCTGTTTTTGGTGGCGGTGCCGGTGCTTGGTTTCTTCGCCCTGTTGCTGGTGGCGGCGGTGATCTACAAGACGCGCTTTGGCACCTCGGCGCAACCGCGCATCCTGATTCCGCAGGACATGGGCCGCCAGCCCAAGTTCAAGGCCCAGGCCGATTCCACCTTCTTCGCCGACGGCCGCGTCATGCGCGAGCCTGTGGCCGGCAGCGTGGCCTTCGGCGCCGGTTCGTTCGGCGGCGCCAGCGCCGACCCGGTGCGGCTCAAGGCCGACGACCACTTCTTCCGCGGCTACAAGGTGGACGCAGCCGGCAAGCCAGTGGTGGTCAAGGGCGAGGGCGCCGCCAAGAATCTGTCCTTCTTCGCCGGTTATCCGGCCAAGGACTTGCTGGTCGTGGACGGCGCCTTGCTGAAAGTCGGCCAGACCAAATACAACCAGAACTGCGCCATGTGCCACGGCCATGACGGCTCGGGCGAGGGCGCGGTCAATGCCCGGGGTACCGCCTTGGCAAGCCAAGAGCCGGTCGCCGGCGCCAAAGAGAACCCCACCGCCACCACTTGGGTGCCCCCCAAGAATCTGCGTGAGGAGACCTACTTTGAGGCCAACTATCCGAACGGCCAGTTGTTCTTCACCATCAACCACGGCTCCGGTGCTATGGCCGGCTACGGCGCGCAACTTTCCGAAAAAGAAGGCTGGGCCATCGTGGCCTATGTGCGCGCCCTCCAGCGCACCGCCGCGGCCGCAGGGAAATGAGCCTTGGGGCTTGTTTCCACTTTTCCTCTCTGATCCCTTTTCCCCGCTTCTTAGGTAACCCCCCGTGGCCCATTCCGCCAAACAGTTCCACGACTCTGACAAGCAGCCCCTCAAAACGGGCAAGGCCTTTGCGCTGGGCTTGATCGCCGGCCTTGTGGCCCTTGGCGCCGCCTTGGCGCTGGCCCTGACCGACAAGGGTGCCAACGACGCGGGCCTGACCCGCTTCGCCTTCGCCTATCTCACCAGTTTCGTGTGGGTGTTGGCGGTGGTGTTGGGCAGCCTGTTCGTCGTCATCATCACCCACCTGTTCCGCGCCGGCTGGGTGGTGGTGGTGCGCCGCCTGTTCGAGGCGGTGGCGGTCAACATCTGGCTGGTGGGTTTGCTGGCCATTCCCATCGGGGTTTTTGCCGCCAAGGATCAATATGCCGGCATGCTGTTCCCGTGGTCTGAAAAACAAGAAGTGGTCGAAGACAACGCCAAGGACGCCAGCGCATTTTTGGCCCATGTGGATGCCGTATTCAACAAGACGGAAGCCCAACCCCTGCCCAAGTCCTATGCTTCGGTCACGGTGGTGGACAGCCGCGAAAAAGATGCCAACGGCCAGGCCGATGTGATGCCCTATGCCGAGTCCGCTTCGCATTACTCCATGGACCGCAAAACCGCTGAAGCCCAACAAAAGGCCCAGTGGTGGCAGTTGACCGAGCATGCCCTGCACTACAAGGCTTGGGGCGGCGATCACGGCTTCCTGTGGTACAACAAAGTGTTCTTCGTGCTGCGGTTGGCCGCCTACTTCCTGATTTGGGGTTTGATGGCGTGGTATTACTGGCACCACTCGGTGCGCCAGGATGCCACCCGCGATTACAAACTGACCAACAAGCGCGAATGGTGGGCCCCGCTGTCGGTGATCATTTTCGCCCTCACTTCCACCGTGGCTTCCTACGACCTGATCCTGTCGCTGGACCCCACCTGGTTCTCGACCATATTCGGCGTGTATTTCTTCGCCAACGCCACCGTGGCCGGTTTGTCCACCGTGGCTCTGCTCACCATGCTGCTCTCCAAAAAAGGCCTGCTCAAGACGGCCACCACCGAGCATCTGCATGACATCGGCAAGCTGATGTTCGCCTTCTCTTTCTTCTGGGGCTATGTGGCCTACAGCCAATACATGCTGATCTGGTATGCCAGCATCCCGGAAGAAACCTACTGGCTTGAACTGCACGGCCTGACCACCGTGGGCAGCTCGCCGCAATTCGGCTCGGCCTGGTCGTGGATCGCGGTCGTCTTGCTGTTCTGCCACCTGTTCATCCCCTTCGCCTTCCTGCTTTCGCGCCATGTCAAGCGCAACCGCCTGTGTCTTGGCATCGCCTCGGTGTGGTTGCTGGCGGTGGTGTGGCTGGACTTCTACTGGCTGGTGATGCCGTCGTACTCCTTCCTCAAGACCGGCACCCCGACGGTCCCGGTGTTTGGCGCGATGGAAGTGCTGACCTTCATCGGCTTGGCCGGCATCTTGGTGGCCGGTGTGGCCCGCACCCTTGGCAAGGTCAGCCCGATCGCCCATGGCGACCCGCGCCTGCATGAGTCGGTCAACTTGGACACCAATGTGTGGACCCCTTTCCACACCCATCACTGATGCGCACTTGAGATGCGCACTTGACGCACACCACGCGCCGGGCTCGCCTCCCTCCCCTTTTTCAACCCTTCCCTTTCGGACTTTGAACCATGGCAAGCAGCAGCAAACAAATGGACATGCCGGTCCTCTTCCTGATTTCGGGCAGCGGCCTGATTCTTCTGGCTGCCGGTATCGTGTTCGCCCAGGGTCTGTACCTGCAAGGGCACCAAGCCGCCCGCTTCTCGCCGGAAACCGCCGGTGCCACCCTGAGCCAGCGTCCCGGCGAAGCCGCCGAGTTGCTGCGTCGCCAGGACGCGGTGTTGCAGGGCGCGTCCTTGACCATCGACCAGGCCATGCAGGCCGAAATCGACGCCGCCGCCAAATAAATCTGTTTTCTTTTTCCCTTTCGCCATGAACCCTTCCTTCCTGCTTTCGACCCTCACCCTGCTTGCGGCCTTGGCCGCGCCGGCTGTGGTGCGGGCACAGACGCAAGCAGGGGGGGAGCCGGCCGCCGTGCCGGAGAAGCAGGATTACGGCACTTTGCTGACCCCCGGCGAGAAAAACGCCAAGTCTCGCACGCAAGTCATGTCGGTGGAGCAAATGGCCGTCGGCATGGATGAAGCCCGGCTGGGTGCCGAGGTGCCCATGGCATTGCCCGTGACCGCCTCCGACGGCACGATGACCACCCTGCAAGGCATCGCCGACGGCAAGCCCATCTTGCTGCAATTGGGCTATTACCGCTGCCCGGTGGTGTGCTCCTTCGTGCTTGGCAACCTTGGGGCCTGCGTCAACCAGATGGGTGCCGACATGCAGCCCGGTCGGGACTACCACATCGTGTCGCTGTCCATCGACCCCAAGGAAACCCCGGCCAATGCGGCAGAGGCCCGGATCAAGGTGCTTGGCGGCGTCAAGCCGGAATGGGCCGGGCAGGGTTGGCATTTCCTGGTGGCCGCTCCGGAAGCAATCAAAGCCACTGCGGCGGCTTGCGGTTTTCGCTACCGCCACATTCCCTCCATAGACCAATACGCGCATCCCGGGGTGCTGGTGGTGCTGTCGCCGCAGGGCAAGGTGATGCGCTTCCTCAAGGCCAACGGTGCCGATCTCACTCCCGGTATCCTGACCCAGGCGGTGGCCGACGCCAAGGCCGACGCAGTGGTCAGGCCCGCCGCCGAGGATTCGTTTGCGGTGTGCATCGCCGATTTCGTCAACATTTTTCCCCGTACCGCCAAGAACATCATGATGCTCGGCGGCGGGCTGACCCTTCTGGTGCTTGTCCCCGCCTTTCTCTGGCTGCGGCGCGCCGAGACGCGCCGCCAAGCCGGACAATCCGTCCCTGATTCCGTCCCTTAATCGTGGTCGGCCCAGCCGACCCTCTCTTGTTCCTTCCTCCGGGGTATTCCCCGTCCTTCCAGCAGCCGCGATGAACCCATTCCCGACGCTCCTGCCCATTCTTGCCGAAGGCATCACGCCTGGCGGTTTCTACTTCAACGCCGTGGGTTCCACCTACGGCGCCCAGGCCGACTGGGTGGTTGCCCTGATCAACTGGGTGTCCATCATTTGCACGGTGGGCATCGTGTTGACGATGCTTTATTTCGTCATCCGGTACCGCCAGAAGGACCGCAATGCGGTGCCGCACGGCCCCACCCACAACACCGCGCTGGAAATGGTCTGGTCCATCGGGCCTTCGATCTTCCTGGCCATCATCTTCATCATCGGCCTGCGCGACTTCATGCACATGACCGAAACCCCCTCGGACACCAAGTTGACCGTCAAGGTCATGGCCAAGAAGTGGTCGTGGCAGTTCGAATATGAGAACGGCTATGTCAACGACGGCGAAGTCATCGTCCCCGGCAACACCAAGGTCAAGTACCTGATCACCAGTTCCGATGTGCTGCATTCCTTCGGCGTGACCGAATTCCGCATGAAAAAGGACGCCGTGCCCGGCCGCCAGAATGAAATGTGGGCCGAAGCCATCTACGATCCGACCAATAAAATGCACACCTTCAAGCGGACGCTGACCGATCCGGCCGACCGCGACGCCGACGGGAAGCCGAAGGAGCACACTTTTGATGTGAACATCTATCACATCTACTGCCAGGAATTCTGCGGCCAGGACCATTCGCGCATGACCGGCCGCGTGGTGGTGGTGGATCCCAAGGATTTCGACAAATTCATGAAACTCACCAACAACATCCGTCGCGACACGCCCAAGGATGTGGGCGAGAAAATCTACATCGCCAATTGCGCCTCGTGCCACAGCGCCGACGGTTCGCCGGCCATGGGACCTTCTTGGCAGGGTCTCTGGGGCAAGGAAGAGGAGATGGTCGGGGGCGGCAAGGTCAAGGTGGACTTCGATTACCTCAAGGAATCGGTCCAGCAGCCGGCCGCCAAGGTCGTCAAGGGCTACGAGGGAAAAATCATGCCCTCGTTCAACCTTTCCGACGACCAGTACGACGCCTTGGTGGAGTACATGAAGACCCTCAAGCCCGCAGCCGAAGACAAGCCCCGCGACTGGGAGGCCATTGACGCCGACCGCGCCGCCCGCCAGAAGGCCAAATAAGCCCACGCGATTGTCTTTTTTCCCTGATTCCCAAAACCCATTCACCGCTTAAGCGGCCCCTCCCATGAGCCTTACCACCCTCTCAACCGACATCTTCGGCAAGCCCGTCGAAAAGAAGCCCGGCGGCGACTACATCAGCAACGGCCGCGGCATCTTTTCCTGGCTGTTCACCCTCGACCACAAGCGCATCGCCCTGATGTATATGGTGGCTGTGCTGGGCGCCTTCTTCCTGGGTGGCGTGTTCGCCCTGCTGCTGCGCACCGAGCTGATCAACCCCGAGCCCACCTTCACCTTCGGCAAAGCCGTGGCCGAAGGCATGAAGGGTGAGGGCGCCATCGCGGCCTGGGGTTTTTACAACCAGTCCTTCACCCTGCACGGGGCGGTGATGGTGTTCGCCTTCATCATTCCCGCCATTCCCGGCATCATCGGCAACTTCGTGCTGCCCCTGATGCTTGGCGCCAAGGATGTGGCTTTCCCCCGTTTGAACCTGCTGTCCTTCTACTGTTGGCTGGGCGGTTTCGCTTTGTTCTCCTGCGTCTTGGTCGGCCCGGTGATCACCAAGGTCACCGGCAATCTGGGCTACACCGCCGCCGCCGAGTGGATGGGCGCCTACCTGCCGCAGGGCTTGGACACCGGTTGGACTTTCTACACGCCCTATTCGACCAACACCGCCCACCAATCCAGCGTGATGTTCGCCACCATGGGCGCGTTCGTGTTCGGATTCTCATCCATTTTGACCGGCCTCAACTTCATCGCTTCGATCCACATGCTCAAGCCCAAGGGGATGGGGTGGTTCTCCATGCCGCTTTTGTTGTGGGCCTTGTACGCCACCAGCGTGATCCAGATCCTGGCCACCCCGGTGTTGGCGATCACCCTGCTGCTGTTGTTCGCCGAGCGCGCGCTGGGCATCGGCGTGTTCGACCCGGCCTTGGGCGGCGATCCCGTGCTGTTCCAGCATTTCTTCTGGTTCTATTCGCACCCGGCGGTGTACATCATGATCCTGCCGGCCATGGGCGTGATCTCCGAATTGATCTCGACCTTCAGCCGCCGCCATGTGTTCGGCTACCGCTTCATCGCCTATTCGTCGGTGGCCATCGCCATCTTCGGCTTCATCGTCTGGGGCCACCACATGTTCACCTCGGGCCAAAGCCCGATGCTCAACGTGGTGTTCTCGCTGCTGACCATGACGGTGGCGGTGCCTTCGGCCATCAAGGTGTTCAACTGGCTGACCACCATGTACAAGGGCTCCATCCGTTGCGACATTCCCATGCTCTACGCCATGGGCTTCATCTGGATGTTTGCCATCGGCGGCCTGACCGGCCTGTACTTGGCCACCTTGTCCACCGACATGCACTTCCAAGACACCTACTTCGTGGTGGCCCACTTCCACTATGTGATGGTGGGTTCGATGTTGTTCGCTTTCATCGGCGGCATGTATTACTGGTTCCCCAAGATGTTCGGCCGCCTGTGCAGCCAAAAGTGGGCGATTTTGGGACTGGTCATCATGTTCATCGGCTTCAACGCCACCTTCTTCGTGCAGTTCATCGCCGGCCAGCAGGGCATGCCCCGCCGCTATGCCACCTATGACGGCGAGTGGATGAACTGGTCCCTTTACACCGAAGTGCTCAACGGCAAAGGTGAAGTGGTTGACCGGGTCAAGAATTTCTGGCCCTACCACTTCATCTCCACCTTGGGTGCCTACACCTTGGGCTTGGGCTTGGTCGCCATCTTGATCAACTGGTTGCACGGCTTGTTCTTCGGCAAAATCGCCTCGGCCAACCCTTGGGGCAGCAATTCGCTGGAGTGGCACACCAACAGCCCGCCGCCCACCGAAAACTTCACCCATGAGGTGGTCGGCGTGGACCCTTACGACTACGAAGCCTGGCACTACGAGCCCAAGGTGGACGGTTATGTGGTCAAGAACGAGGCCGATACCGCCGTCCGCCACTACGAACCCAACTGATCCCCGCACCCGACCTGTTTTCTTTCCGCTCCATTCCAAATTTTGAGTTTTAGCCATGTCCCACGGACACGACGACCACAAGCACCCGCCCTATTTGGCGCACCACTTCGACACTCCGGCTCAGCAGTTTGAGAACGGCAAACTCGGCATGTGGGTGTTCCTTGGCACCGAAATCCTGATGTTCGGCGGCCTGTTCGCGCTGTATGCGCTGTACCGCGCCAACCACCCGGACATCTACCTCTATGCCCACAAGATGCTGGACTGGAAGCTGGGGGTGACCAACACCGCCATCCTGCTGGCCTCGTCGTGGACCATGGTGATGGGCGTGCGCGCCGCGACCCTGGGGCAGAAAAAGGCCCTGGTCATCTGGCTGCTGCTGACCTTCATGGGCGGCGTGGGCTTCTTCTGCGTCAAGAGCGTGGAATACGGCAAGAAATTCGGCCATGGCCTGTACCCCGGCGTCTGGAATGTGTATTACCCCCTTGAAGCCAGCCATGCCCATGTGCATCTTGAAGACAGCGTCACCCACAAGCGTTTTGAGGGTGGTTTAAATCCCACCGGCACCGACAATCTGGCCACCGAAGAAAACAAAAAGAACGCCAAGCCCGGCGAAGTGCCGGTCAAAGTCACCAATGCGAAATACTGGGAAGCCAACGGTCTGAGCTGCCGCAAGGCGCAACTGGCGGCCATTGACCATCTTGAACATGACATGCACTTGGTGGACCATGCACAAGGTGCCGAACAAGGTGCCGAACATGGTGCGGGGGCCCATGCCGTCCGCACGGTTCCCGCATCGGTGGTCGCCCGCCCCGAGGGCTTCGGCTCCGCCGTCCAGGCCCATGTCGCGGC